>JBPEXE010000049.1:0-19397 GCA_052031955.1 Saccharimonadales bacterium (SeqCode) | reverse complement strand
GCTTTAACAATCAAACAACCCCGAGGTTACATCGGGAGTGGCGGCACAATCTGGATGTCGCTGCGTTGTCTCATTGATGGACACTATAGCCGACAGGGGTAAATTCGTCAATTACCTCTGTTAAAGTATTGAAAAATATAACCAAAAGTGGTATAATAGCATACAACTGGGAATTCGGATGTCCCAGCGCATCTCATCGGGAGTAACAACATGACGCTCGAGTTCGACTTCGGTCCGAAGGGCAAGTACAACGCGGCGAACCTGTTCACCGCCTCACGCCTGCCGCTGGCCGCGGTTGGCATGCTGGTGTTCCATCAGTGGAGCCAGCTGGTCGGCGTCGTCATCATCGCGATGGCGGCCTTCACCGACTTCCTCGACGGCAAGGTGGCGCGCTACTTCAATTGCGAGTCGCCGTTCGGTGCCGAGTTCGACCCAACGGTCGACAAGGCACTGATGTTCATCGTGGGCATCTGGGCAGCCATCGCCGTGGTCGACGAGCCCCGCTATGTGTGGGCGCTCATCATCGCGGAGGTGCTGGTCGGCGGACTCGCCATCTTCTACAAGTCCACCGGCGTTGTCGTCAAGACAACCTGGTGTGGTAAGTGGGCGATGACGTTCAAGATGTTCGCCATCGGTCTGTTCCTCATGGCCGTCACGGTCGATGCCGGGTGGTTGTCGCCAGACAACCTCAACACCTGGGGTCGGTACGTGATGGTGGGGGCCATCATGCACAACGCGACCATCATGACCGAGCACTGGCGAGAATGGCGGCACAACCGCTGACCCTCGCAACCCCCGATAGGATCTCATGGCCGCGCGCTTCGGCGCGCGGCCACCTATCACCTTTATTCGTGTTATAACTTATCTAATGCACAAAATTATCTTTATCGGCGGCACCATGGAGAGCAAATTCGCTCTCGACTATGTAGCCAACTTCATCCAGAGGCGCTACCCCAATGCTCATATTTACACCTTTACCTATGCGTTTGCCCTGAAGCATCGCCATGCCATTAACAAAACAATCAAAGGGGCTACATTAATCACCCATTCGTCAGGTGCAATCGTGATTGAGCGTGGCGCCACTCCTAAGCGAGCGATTTTCATTTGTCCAACCCAACCCATCGCCCGTTATAAAATTTTCACTCGTGCGCTCATAAAGACTGTCTACCATTCCTGGAAAATCTTTAACTTTGAAAAGCGTCGTAAAGTGATGCGTATTTTGATGAGTAATTTGAACGAGTTGCTACTTCACCCAATCGGCAATTTGGGGCCATTTATCAGAGGTGATGTCAGTGAATTCGATTTGCGAGATGTGCTGCCGCGGCACCCGGTGGCAAAATCGACACGCATTGTCATCAGTGAGCGCGATGAAATGTTTAAGAAGTCTGAGAACATGTTCGAAGAGCTTGCGACAACAGGAGTACAGGTGACACACATTGATGCCATGCACGACGAAATCTTTATTGATACTGATTTGGTACTCGACGCTGCCCTAGGGGAGTAGTTGGCTCATTTTGAGACTTGAGTCAATCGACTCAATCCGCATGAGTTCATTATGTTTTGCGGTCCGCTCTGAGCGCGATAAACTGCCGGTTTTAATCTGTCCGGCACCAGTGCCAATTGCTAAATGAACGATAGTCGTGTCCTCTGTTTCGCCGCTGCGATGGGAAATAATGGTCTGCCAGTTGTTTTCATGCGCCATACGTATGGCATGCAGGGTTTCTGTCAACGTTCCTATCTGATTGAGTTTGATAAGAATTGCATTGGCTGCATTTTCGTCGATTGCTCGTTTGAGTCGGCCGGGGTTAGTTACTAACAGGTCGTCGCCAACTAATTGGACGGACTGGCCAATATTTTGGTTGAGGGTTTGCCAGGCGGACCAGTCATCCTCGTCGAGCGCATCTTCGATTGAGATGATGGGGTAGCTACGCGATAACTCTTGGGCATAGTCAATCATCTGTTCTGAGCTCAGTGTTTTATCTTCACAGCCAAGCGTGTATTGATTATTTTCGTAAAACTCGGATGCGGCGATATCGAGGGCGATACCAATATCTTCACCCGGTTGATAGCCGGCATCTGTGATTGTTGCCATGAGCATATCGAGCATTTCGGCGTTGGAAGAAACCGGGAAGGTAAAGCCACCTTCATCACCAACGGCTGTGGAGCCACCCTTCTTCGAAATTGTCTCACGCAGTTGCTGGAAGACTTCAACGCCCATTTTCATGGCATGCGCGTAGGATTCGGCTTTTTTGGGCATAATCATAAATTCTTGAAAATCACTCGAATTTGAGGCATGTTTACCTCCGTTCAGGATATTCATCATAGGAACCGGCAAAGACTTTGGCTTCCCGCCGTATAAATCGTGAATGTAGGAGTAGAGTAGGACGCCATTTTTGTGTGCGGCAGCATGGGCAACCGCCAGAGAAACCGCCAAAATCGCATTGGCGCCTAAGCTTGATTTGTTCTCTGTGCCATCCAAATCAATCATGCGTTGGTCGATGTCGCGTTGTTCATCGACCTTCATGCCTTTGAGCTTCGGCAGGATAATGGTGTGGATGTTTTCAATCGCGCTTTGGACTCCTTTGCCGTGATAATCGGGCCCACCGTCTCGGAGTTCATGAGCTTCGTGCACGCCTGTTGAGGCACCAGAAGGCACAGCAGCGCGACCACAAAATTCGCCATCAACCCACACGTCCACTTCAACGGTTGGATTGCCTCTGGAATCTATAATTTGGCGGGCCACGAGATTAGAAATTTTCCACATAAACGTATCTTCTCATAAAGCTTATGTTTGTGCCATAATAGGAGGCGATATGGCAAAAATCATTTTTTACGATGCCACCGAGTTAGACAAGCAACAGATTACCGCAAAACTCGAGGGTACTGACCATGATTGGCATTTTGAGCCACGCAAAATAGCTATGGACACTGTTGATAGCGACGCGGAGGTCATTTCTGTATTTGTGACGAGCACCGTTACCAAAGAAATGATTGCAGCTATGCCGAAGCTCAAACTGATTGCCTGTCGCTCGACCGGTTTTAATAACATTGATTTGCGAGCTGCTGATGCGCGCGGCATTACTATTGTGAACGTGCCAACCTATGGTGAGTCAACAGTTGCCGAATATGCGTTTACACTCCTGCTGGCGCTTAATCGCAAGATTCCAAAAACGCTTGATGCAACAGCCGAAACACAGCAACACGAGCTCACCGGTACAGATTTGAACGGCAAAACAATGGGGATCATTGGCACGGGTCACATTGGGCGTAAATCCATCCATATTGCCAAAGGATTTGGCATGGAGGTTGTTGCCTATGACCCATTCCCGAATGAAGAAGCCGCCACAGAACTTGGCTACAGCTACCGCTCGCTTGACGAGGTAATGGCCTTGTCGGACGCGATTTCTCTACACGCTCCCTATACCGAGCAGACGCATCACATCATCAACGCTGAGGCTCTCTCGAAGATGAAGCCGACTGCAATGCTGATTAACACAGCTCGAGGCGAGTTGGTGGATACGCATGCGCTTGTGAATGCTCTGCACGACGGTGATATTGCCGGCGCCGCACTTGATGTGGTGGAGGGCGAGGCGCTCCTGCAGCATGACGAAGAAGTTGCGTTGTTGCGCGCCGATCACATCGCGACCGACGATTTAATGCACAGTGCCGAGATTTTAACACTGAGCAAGCTGCCGAATGTGATTATCACCCCGCACAACGCTTTTAATACTGTGGAAGCAATTCAAAGAATTAACGACACGTCATGCGAGAATATCATCAAGTTCTGGTACGGCGACACGCCAAATCAGGTTCACCCGCCCGCAAAAACAACCGGTAAGTTGGTGCTTGCACGACATACAGAGTCAGAATGGAATGCCACCGGACAATGGACGGGTTCGCGCGACGTACATCTGAGCGAGAATGGATTTCGTGAAGCTGCCATGCTTGGCCATATGCTGCGCAAGTTGAGCATTAAGTTCGACCTTGCATACTGCTCAGAACAGATTAGAACTCTTGAAACACTCGAAGCAATCTTGAATGCAACCGAACAGCTTGACGTGCCAATTCGACGCAGCGGCGCAATTAACGAACGAGATTACGGCGATTACACTGGCATGAACAAGTGGGAAGTTAAAGACCAGGTTGGTGAACAGCATTGGAATGAGATTCGAAGAGGCTGGGACGTAGAGGTGCCGAATGGCGAAACACTCAAAGATGTGCACGGTCGCGTCATCCCTTACTTTAAAGAAGAAATTCTCGAGCACCTCAAATCTGGGCGTAACGTGCTGGTTGTTACGCATGGCAACAGTCTCAGGGCACTTATCAAATACATCGAGGATATTCCGGATGACCAAGTAGATGAGCTCGAAATGCTGTTTGGTGATATTGTAGAATACGCTGTTTCCGAGGAAGGACGCATGGAAGATAAAAAGGTCACCCATGTAAACTTCCAGCCGATGCATGATCAATATCAGGCCAAGGCACTAGAACTCTCCCAGAACATTCGATAGGATAGAAAGCATGAGCAAAAACAAGACGCCGGAGATTCCACTTTCTGATTTCAAGCGAACAAAGATAGTCGCAACCGTCGGACCTGCCACGCATAGCAAGCAGGCTATTTATGACATGCTCGTTGCCGGTGTGAATGGTTTTCGACTCAATTTCTCTCATGGAAATTACGAAGAGCGTGACAAGCAAATCATGTGGATTCGCCAAGCGTGTCGTAAGTACGGCAAGCCAGCAGCAATTATTCAGGATTTGCAGGGTCCAAAGATTCGACTCGGAGACTTCGAGGGTTTTATCTCTATCAAAAAAGGTGAGCACATTAGCTTTAAGTACAACTGCGAATATGAAGAGGGTGGTCCAATACCAACCCAATTTGACCTAAGCAAAAAGGTAAAGCGTGGTGAGCGCGTGTACCTGTATGACGGTCGATTAAAGACCGTGGTGACAAGTGTGCAAAATGACATGGTGTATGCCGAAGCCCAAAACGATGGCATTGTGATGAAGCGCAAAGGCATCAACCTGCCAGACACTGATTTTAAGGGTGATGTTCTCACCAAAAAAGACAAAGCCGATATCGCCTATGGTGCCGAGCAAGACATCGACTACGTGGCAATGTCCTTTGTGCAGACCGCCAAAGACATCGAGAAGCTACGTCGGATTTTGAAGAACCACAATTCTTCCGCACGCATTATTGCCAAAATTGAAACGCGTGCTGCGATTGATAACCTCGAAGAAATTGTTCTGGCCAGCGACGCCGTGATGGTGGCGCGTGGTGACTTAGCCATCGAAACCGAGCCCGAATCGGTACCTATCACACAACGACGCATTATCGGCATGTGTCTGGAGCACCAAAAAGTTTCAATTGTCGCGACACAAATGATGGCCTCAATGATGGAAGAGCCCGAGCCAACTCGAGCCGAGGTTTCTGACGTTGCTACCTCTGTTATTATCGGTGCGGACGCGGTGATGTTGAGTGACGAAACCGCCAACGGAAAGTACCCGCTTGAGACAATTCGCATGATGAAGCAAATCATTCTCTACACGCAGAAAAATAATCCATTACGTCCGGTCTTCTACAAAGAAGAGGACGAGTCTATTCAAAGCGCCATCAGCTCAGCCCTGATTACACTTGCACACCAGGTGAACGCTAAGGCAATAGTTGCCGAGACGAGCTCGGGCAGAACGGCCCGTAATGTCGCGTCACACCGTCCGGCAATGCCGATTTTTATGGTTACCCAACACGATCGAGTCGCTCAGCAGTTGGCGCTTGTATACGGTGGAAAGGTGTTTGTTCGACCTGTCAGTGACAAGCAGGGCTCGCGCTTGACTCAGTTCCTGCGCACCAAGAACGTTCTCAAAAAGGATGACATTGTGGTGATTTCGAGTGGTAAATATCCCGGTAAAGTTGGCGGAACTGATACAATTAAAGTAAGAAGAATGCATTAGCCGCAGACATTGCGGGTGGGGGACAATTCGTGTTTCATAAAAAAGGCCTCAGCGATATCGACCTGAAAGATAAGCGTGTACTTTTGCGCGCTGACTACAACGTACCTCTCACAGATGGGGTGATTGATGATGACTATCGCATTCGCATGTCAGTTCCAACCATCGAGGCTTTACTGGAACAGCGTTGTAGCATTGTTATTATGTCTCATCTTGGGCGACCAGAAAGTAAGGTTGTTCCAGAGCTTTCACTTGCACCGGTAGCGAAACGACTCAGTGAACTGCTGGGCCAAGAAGTGAAATTTGCGCATGACTGTATTGGCCGTGAGACCGTGAGCATGGCACACAGCTTACAACCGGGCGAAATATTGCTGGTTGAGAACCTTCGCTTTCACAGCGAAGAAGTTTCGGATGAAGAGAACTTTGCCAAAGAACTGGCAAAACTCGGCGATGTGTTTGTACAGGACGGTTTCGGTGTTGTGCACCGAGCTCACGCCTCGACTCACGCAATCACCAAGTTACTGCCAAGCGTGGCCGGTTTACTGGTCGAGAATGAGGTGCGGCAAATTATTCGTGCGACCAAACACCCGAAGAAGCCGACCGTCGCAATCGTTGGCGGTGCAAAGATTGAGACCAAGATTGAGCTGCTCGACAACCTGATGCCATCAATCAACCGATTGATCATTGGTGGCGCTATGAGCAATACATTCCTGGCAGCCATGGAGATGGAGGTCGGTAAGAGTTTGTATGACAAAGATGAGCTTGAGGTCGCCCGTAAGATTATTCAACAGTGCCGCGATGAAGACGTGCAACTCATTCTGCCACTTCAGGATGTTGCGGTCGCCAAAGAGGTAAATGACAAGGCGAAGCGGCGCGTGGTTGAGACCGAGAACGTCAAAGAAGATGACATCATTCTCGATATTGGCACCAAGACGATCGACTCGATTCTCGAAAACCTGAAGGATGCCGGCACGGTGATATGGAACGGTCCGGTGGGTATGATTGAAATCCCAGCCTTCATGAAGGGAAGTGAAGCAATCGCAAAGTTTATTACAGAGCATCACATTGATTCGGTGGTCGGTGGCGGTGACACGGTTGAGCTGGTTGATGAGCTCAATTTGATGGATGGTTTTACCCATGTTTCAACTGGTGGTGGCGCCGCTCTGGAGCTGATGTCGGGCTTACCGTTGCCGGGCGTCGAGTCGCTACTGGATAAACGGAGTCATTAACGGTACTATAGACGTAAGTAAGCATAAGAAACATGACACGAAAACTCATCGCCGGTAACTGGAAAATGCACATGAACGCCTCGCAGGCGAGTATTCTCCTACATCGCTTGCAGGAGCGAATTAAAATTCACCGCGATGTTGAGGTCGTGCTTATTCCGCCAATGTTGACTCTGCAGCCGCTGAGCATGCAGATTGATCGTCGCAAGTTCCGTTTAGGTGCCCAAAACGCCTATCATGCCGATGAGGGTGCTTTTACGGGCGAAGTATCAATGACGATGTTGCGAGAGCTTGTTCACTACGTCCTGGTTGGCCATAGCGAGCGGCGTCATATCTTTGGTGAAACCGACGAGATGGTTGCGAAAAAAGCGGCCGCGGCTGTACGCAATGAAATTACACCAATCATTTGTGTGGGCGAAACCAAGCACGAACGACTCGAGGGTGAAACCAAGCAAGTTTTGCACGATCAAACGGTTGCTGCCCTGCGCGATTTGACCAGCAAAGAAATGCACGATGTCGTGATTGCCTACGAACCGGTGTGGGCAATTAGCCAAGGTACTGACTATAAGAACCATGAGATAGCAACACCTGATGACGTATCAGAGGCAGTGAAAATTATCCGGAGCAATGTAGCACAGCTCTATGGCAAGACGGCCGCTGCGCGAGTTCGCGTTCTGTACGGCGGCAGCACGAATGCAGACAATGCCCGAGCCTATCTCGACACTGAAGGGGTTGATGGTCTTCTGGTGGGCGGCGCAAGTCTCAATTATCACCAATTCTCAGACATCGTAGACACTGCATATCGATTGACGAAGGAGTAGTTTTGCATCATGGCCACCACCGACTCCAAATCAGAAAAAGTCCTTGAAGTTAGCACAGACGCCAATAAGTCTGCAGCCGATTTAGAAGCCGAAATTGCCGCCGCCGCCTCGGCCATCAGTAGTCTCGAAACGGTTGGTGGAGAGACTGTCAAAAAAGAGGTAACGCGTAAGAAGCGAACCAAAAAAGCCACAACCAAATCGACGTCTACTAAAAAGACTTCTAAGAAATCGACTGCCAAGAAATCAGGTACTTCATCCGAGAAAAAGACGACTGCTACGAAAAAAGCACCTGCCAAGAAACAGGCAGCGAAGAAGTCTCCGTCTAAATCCAAATCGAAGCCGAGCATGACTGATGTGATGCCTGTAAAACCCGAAAAGACACCGAAGGTTATCAAAAAGGCAGAAGTTCAATCTGAAGAATCATCCGGTCCAAGTGCGGTCAAGGTAACCGTGCAACCAAAGCCCGCTACACGTGAATCTGGCGATGACGAGCCAAAAGAAACGCCAACAGTAATCCTCAGCCACAAGGGACGCAGTCTGACACCACTCAGCGATGTGAGCAAGCCGGAGCCGACCCGAAAGTCAGGCGCAAAGAAGCCTGAGCCAGCCAAACAAGACGTTATCAAGCCATTGTTTGATGAGCCTGAGTCGGTCGAAGAAGTGCCGACCAAGGAAGCTCCCAAAGCAGTAACGTCTTCGGTCCGTGTCAGTAAGCAACCAATTCATACCGAAAAGCCCTATGGTGTCATTACCGGACCGGCTAAGGAGCCATCAGCTGTGGCTCACGCGTCCGCCCCTTCCAGGGTTGCCAATAAGACCGAACTGCATCGACATAAAGACAAGCACACACCACATGTAGCTCGAATTTACGACACGAGAACGTACCATATTCCAATCTCGGTTGACCATCATCACCGACGCGCCATCTTGCCACTATGGGGTCAGATTGTTGTCTTGTTGATTGGGCTTGTTGCCATGATTGTTATTGGACGCGCCACCGGACTCGTAGAGTTCTAATCACAACAGTTAATTCATTTGATATGCCCATTCTTGGGTTACTATAGGACGGTATGAAAATTCTTGAGGGACTGAACGAAAAACAACGCGCAGCTGTAGAGGCAACCGAGGGCCCTTTGCTTATCCTCGCGGGAGCCGGCAGTGGAAAAACCAAAACACTGACACATCGCATCGCGTACCTTATTTCTGAGAAGGGCGTACAGCAGGACCGCATTATGGCAGCGACCTTTACCAATAAGGCCGCCAACGAAATGCGTGTGCGTATTGCAGAGCTGTTGGGCATGCCGGCTGAGAACCGTTCATTTATGCCATATATGGGTACTTTTCACGGTTTGTGTGTACGCATTTTGCGGCAGGATGCTGAAGCCGCTGGAATTTCTAAGAATTTTGTCATCTTCGACTCTGGCGATCAACTCAACACCGTGAAGCAGGCTATGCGCGAGATGGGTATAGCTGAGAAAGAGTTCTCATCTCGTGCCGTACACAGCATTATTAGTGGTGCCAAAAATGAAATGCTCAGCGTCAAAGAATACGAGCGATTTGCCAGTACGCCGGTCCAAAAGGTGGCTGCTCGGGTCTATAAACGCTATGAAGAAATTATACGGGCTGCCGAAGCACTCGATTTTGACGATTTGATTGCCAAGGTTGTCGATATGCTCGCCAACGACGTTGCGGTCCGCAAAAAATGGCAGGAGCGTTTCCAGTATGTGATGGTGGATGAATATCAAGATACTAATGCAGCGCAATATCAGCTGGTGAAATTCTTAACATCAGAAAAAGAAAACCTGGCTGTTGTGGGTGACGATTGGCAGTCAATCTATTCTTGGCGGGGAGCTGACTTTAAAAACATTCTCAACTTCGAGCGCGATTACCCAAAGGCAAAAGTTATCAAGTTAGAGCAAAACTACCGTTCCACTCAGGCGATTCTTGACGCTGCGCATTCCGTAATTCACAAAAATGAACAGCGCACCGACAAGGAGCTCTGGACTGACAACAAAGGTGGTAAGCCGGTTCACATCGAGCAAACCACGGACGAAATTGGAGAAGGCGAATTTATCGTGCGGCACGCAAAGAGTCATGTTGAAATGGGCGCCCGCAAGTGGAATGACTTTGCCGTGCTGTATCGCACCAACGCTCAGTCACGTTCGATTGAAGAAGTGTGCATTCGCTACGGCATTCCGTACCGTGTGGTTGGTGGCGTCAAATTCTACGATCGCAAAGAAGTAAAAGACATCATTGCCTATCTGCGCTTTATCTTTCAGCCGGAAGATTTGGCTAGTTTCTTGCGCATTATCAACACGCCGGCTCGTGGACTCGGCCAAACCAGCCTACAGAAATTTATTAACTGGATGACCTACAGCAACCTGACCCTCTGGCAGGCACTGCAGCAAGCGAGTTTGTGTCCGGATATTCAACCACGCGCAGGCAAATCCCTTATCGACTTTACGCAGATGATTATCAACATGCGAGAATACAGCGAGGAAGCAACTGTTTCCGGCCTGATTGACGCGTTAGTGAGGCGCATTAACTACATCGACTTTCTGGATGATGGTGACCCCAAAGCTCATGAGCGCATCGAAAACATTCGTGAGTTGCAATCGGTGTCACGCGACTACGAAAATCATGGCCTCCCTGGCTTTCTTGAAGAAGTGGCACTTGTCTCAGATGTTGACACCTATGACGAGAACTCAGATGCCCTCACACTCATGACGATGCACGCTGCAAAGGGCCTCGAATTTCCGGTGGTTTTTGTGGTCGGCATGGAAGAGTCAATATTTCCACATTCTCGGGCACTCTATGACACCAGCGAGATGGAAGAAGAGCGCCGACTTTGCTATGTGGCGATGACTCGCGCGAAAGAAGAATTATATCTGTTGCATGCAACCCGTCGTTTGCTGTATGGTGGGGTTCAGCACAACATCCCTTCGCGTTTTCTGAGTGAAATCGACGGCGCTTATGGAGTTGCGCAAAATGAGCCGCGGGTTGTCTATGACAGAGACGAACCAATCGGCTTCCAGCCCCAGTTCGGCGGCAGCCAGCAGGCGAAGCCAACAGTTCGAGTTGCGGTTGGCGATAAAGTGAAACATAAGGTCTTCGGAACCGGACGCGTCGTAAATGTAGAAGGCGATGTCGCCTCGATTCAATTTGAAGGCCGCGGACTAAAGAAGTTAAATACATCTTTCGCTCCACTTGAAAAGGTTTAGTCATGAAGAAAATCTGGGCTTGGCTCGGTAAAATTATCTATCGTGTTGGTGGCGTTGTTGCGCTGCCAATTTTCTTGAACAGCAGTCGTCGGACTCGTATTGCTCTGATTGATAAGAAATCGAACGCGGTATTGTTGGTGCGGGTTTGGATTGGCGCTCAGGATTGGACGCTGCCAGGCGGTGGCATCCACCGGTCAGAGGACAAATACATCTCGGCCCTACGCGAAATTAAGGAAGAGGTTGGCTACTCGCTCAAAAAATCAGACCTCAACTACGTGGGCGAAATTATGATTGAAGAGTACATGGCAACCTTCACAGGCCATGTCTTTTACGCCTATGTTGATCGATTTAAGCCACTCCCGAGAAAATTCGAAATTATGGATGCCAAATGGTTCAAGCTCAACCGACTGCCAAAAAACCACCGCTCAGAGACAATCGAGATGATAAAGAGCGCCATTGAAGAACAGGGGTCAGATTAGATATCCACGGTTGTAGTAGATTTGACGTTTGCGCACCTCGCGCAGGGTTGCTACAATAACTGCGCTTTGAACGTTTGAGGTTTCAAGGAAGTTTCCCAATTGGGACGCGAGTTTATTAAGAGGTTTACCAATACTATATGGCGAATCCACTACCGTATGTCGTTCATCGACATCGTGCCAACATTATTGCTGCAATCGCAGTCATAGTGTTCCTAACAATCATAAGTGTCCTCACTGCGCCCGCAGATGCTGGTAAGAGCATCGTCACGGTTTTTGCCGATGGCGAGGAGCGGTTAATCAGTACAACAGTACTCACGGTGGGCGAGGCTCTTGAGCGTGCTGAGATTGACCTTGGTCCGAACGACCTGGTTGAACCAGGGCTCGACACATTTATCAACGATTCATCTTTCCGTATCAATGTCTATCGCGCCAAGCCGATTACAGTCATTGATGGTGACGAACAGGCAACAGTTCTCACGCCGTATAACAGCCCACGACTCATTGCCGAGTCGGCCGGCATCACGGTCTACCCTGAAGACCATTATCACTTTGAGCTTATTAATGACATTATCGACGCTGGCGCTGTTGGCGAGCGACTTGTTATTGATCGTGCAGCAGCCATCAAGGTCAATGTATATGGCGAAGTGATTGAACACCGTACACATGCCGCAACTGTCGGCGAAGCACTTGATGAAATGGGTGTGAGCGTGGCCGAGAAGGATAATTTGACGGTGCCACGCGAGACACCACTGACAACCGGGATGAACGTTGGCGTACTCCGAACTGGTACAGACATCATCAATGTTGACGAAAAGGTTCAGCACCCTGTGAAGTACATTTACGACAGCAACAAGTTCATGGGTGATACCGAAATCCAGACACCAGGTTTTGACGCAATCTATACCGTAACCTACAAGGTTAAACTTGAGAATGGGGTGGAAGTCGGCCGAACCGAAATTAGCCGAGTTCGCAAGAAGGCAGCTGTAACCGAAGTTCAGATTGTGGGAACCAAGGTTGTCGACCCGTCGTCAAACGTAGCTCTTGGGCAGGCAATGGCAGAGCGACGTGGCTGGACAGGTGCCGAATGGCAGTGTCTGTATAGCCTCTGGATGAAGGAATCCGGCTGGAACCACACAACCTCAAACTACCAGGGCTCTGGTGCTTACGGCATCCCACAGGCATTGCCTGGCAGTAAAATGGCATCCCACGGCGCCGACTGGGCCACAAACCCTCGTACGCAAATCTGGTGGGGTATGGACTATATCGCAGGCCGCTACGGCACGCCGTGTGGCGCCTGGGAACACTCAGAGAGGGTCGGCTGGTATTAGACCAGCGCCCCCTATGCTATATTTGAAGCATGCATATTCTAGATAGAGACCAAGCATTTGTCGTGCGCCTCGAGCGTGGCGAAGAAATTACTGAGTCACTCAAACAACTTGCACATGCCCGCCAGCTCAGTGGCGCTTTTATCCATGGTTTGGGTGGCGCCAGCTCAGCTGAACTGGCACTTTATAAACTGTCTGAAGACAAGCAATATCATCCAAAAAATTTTTCGGGCGATTTAGAGATTATCTCACTGAACGGCAACATATCTCGCGATGAAAACGGTGAAGTGATAGTGCATTGTCATGCTGTCATATCAGGCGAGGATTTGGTTGCATATGGTGGTCACGTTAATTCGTTGGTCGTAGCCGGCACATGCGAGCTATTTATTGATTTACGGGCTAATCATCTCAACCGAGAACTTGATGACGGCATTGGCTTGAAGCTTCTGAAATCAGATGACAGCTAAGGGTTCGGAACCAGTTCCAAAGAAATCACTCGGTCAGCACTGGCTGACTGATGAGGTGGTCTTAGGGCGGATTGCAGATGCTGCCGATATTCAGCATGACGACACAGTACTTGAGGTTGGCCCTGGCTTGGGAACATTGACCACAATTCTGTGCGAGCGGGCTGAGATGGTAGTCGCAGTAGAATTTGATGAGCTGTTGGCGCGAGAACTACCAGAGCGCGTTCAGGCGACAAATCTGCAGGTTGAGCAGGCCGACATTCTCGATTTTAACCTGGACACTCTACCGCAGGGCTACAAAGTGGTGGCCAATATTCCGTATTACCTGACATCACATCTGATTCGTCGTCTGCTCGAGCAGGCCAATCAGCCGGCGCGTATCGTACTCCTGATTCAGAAGGAGGTTGCCGAGCGCGTCGTGGCCGAACCCGGCCAGATGTCGCTGTTGTCGGTCGCTGCCCAGTTTTATGCCGATTGTTCGCTTGGCGATGTCGTCGAGGCTGCTCTGTTTGACCCGCCACCCAAAGTTGATTCTCAGGTTGTGGTGTTACAACCACATGCGACACCCGACGTCGATGTGCATGCATTCTTTCGGGTAGTTAAGGCAGGCTTTAGTGAACGCCGCAAGAAATTGGCTAATTCTCTGGCGGGTGGCTTGGCCATAGAAAAGTCGGTTGCGAGTGCCATGCTCAACGACTTACAATTTAATGAGAACGTACGAGCCCAAGAACTCAGTATTGAGCAATGGCTTGCATTGTATGAAAGGGTTACGCGTGGCTGAGAAAGTTGAATATCTGACATCCAAAGTAATTCCGTTTCGACATGGCTTTTTTACCCGCCTTGGCGGTGTGAGCAAGAAGCCGTTTGACTCACTCAATGTCACCACACGCGTGGGTGATTCAGAAAAGAATGTGGCGACAAACCGCAGACGAGCGCTCAGTGCACTAAATTTGGATGTCAAGAATCTGGCCTTTATTGATGAAATGCCACATGGCGATAAGATTCTAGCGGTTACCGAAGCTGCCAAGGGGCTCGACTTCAACGACTATGACGCAATTATGACCAATCAGGCGGATATTGTGCTGGGTATGTCGGTTGCTGACTGCGCCGTGATTGTGATTACCTCCGAAAAAGACAGTGTTCTTGGCATGGCTCATTCAGGTTGGCGCGGCACCTACGCCAACATTGTGCCCAAACTGGTTGAGGCGATGGTCGAAGAATACGGTGTTGAGCCAGCTGATTTGGTGGCGGCAATCGGACCGACTGTAACAGTCGAGACCTACGAAGTTGGTAAGGAAGTTGCTGATAATTTTGATGAACGCTACGTCGAGAAGCGCGATGGTTCACTGTATCTTAATCTACCGCTTGCGATTGAAGATCAGCTGGTTGAATCCGGCGTTCGAACTGTCGATAATGTGAATGTTGACACCATTAATGACGAGCGATTCTACTCATTCCGGCGCGAAAATGGCGAGACGGGTCGTTTTCTAGTTGTCGCGACGCTTTAAAAACTAGTACAATACCATAAGCATGAAGAAGAAACTGCTGGTCGCGGCGTTGCTCGCGCTACCGCTAGTGTTGGGAATGGTCAGCTCGGTACGAGCCGAGGGCTATTCGTATGCCATCGATTCAGTCGTAACTATTAAAGAAAATCTTGCCGCCGACGTCGACACCACAATCAAGGCGACGGCTGGGTCTGGTGCCAGCGTGCCAGCATCAATTACGGTGCCACGCTATGGGTACAACTTGTTAAGCCTGAAGGCTAAAACCTCGGGTGGTCAGGAGCTAACGATCGAGGAAAGTGATGCGGGCCTCGTGATCCGGCTCAACCAATTGCAGGGTCGCAACTCAGACGACTGGGCCGTAACAGTGAGCTACTCATCGACGCCGGGCGTTGGCATCGGTGCTAGCTCAGTGATTATGCTGCCACCTTTTGACTATGGTGATTTGAAGGTTGCGAGTGAAAAAATCACGATTATCTCTGCTGCGGATTTGGGTCCATTTGTGACGCGCGGCACTGAGCCCACGCAGTCAACCACATCGAGCGGTAGTTTTGTAAACATTTGGCAGAACAAGAATGGCCCCATCGAAACAGCAGTTGGTGTCCTCTATGGCGATAGGTCACTCGCTAACCTGACGTATGCGCAGACTCTATCCAATGACAGCTACTGGTGGCAAACACAGACGATTGTCTTGCCCCCTGACACGAATCAGCAACAAATCTTTATCGATGAAGTGACTCCACGCCCAAGTAACGTCCGACTTGATGTGGATGGTAACGTTCTGCTTGATTACCGTTTGCGACCGAGACAGTCTGTTGACGTTAGTATCTCAATCAAAGCTGCAATTAATAGCTACACCTACTCGCTTGGTTCGAGCTTGCTCGTGAACGACATAGATACAAAGCTTGTCGAGCGCTACACCGAGCTCAACGACACATGGAAAGATACCGACATAACAACCGAGGACGTTGAGAGTACTCCGGCAGCCGAGCTGGTTGAGCAGATTTATGACGCGGTTGCCGAGCAATATGCCGAAACCAATGCCGCCAATCCGTTTGAAGCCTCCAAGCTTCGGGCGAATGCACTGATTGGAGAATTACGAGCAACTAAAATTCCGGCACGACTTGTAATTGGCGCTGCGTTTGGCGACGGCTCGCGCACCTTTACAGAACCCCAAGCACACGCTTGGGTTGAAGTGAATCTACCGGACGTTGGCTGGGTAACACTTGATCCAACCTTTGAGCAGAAGGGTGACTACTTTGGCGTGGCTGATGTACAGCGTATTGCCTTCGCCCTCCGAGGCTTTGACCCAGATTACCCACCCGAGAGTCTCGAGTCATTCTCAATCAGCTTCAGTGACGAAGAACCGCCGGTTGTACCGGAGATGAAGCCAACGATAGCTGCTCGTAAGCACATGATTTTGCCTGGGCTCACTCTCGACAGCGTCACGGTTACCATGCCCGGCGGCGTTATTGTTGACAACACGGGCGTTGTTATCGGTGGCGATGCGGTGTCGAGTCTGGGCTCTCTGGCCCCGTACCAGTCCGTTACGTTACGCTCGGCTAGTGTGTTGGCGGCTGCCTTCACATCTGAAAGTGTACAGTTTGGCACACTGAGTGGCGGTGTGCTCAATGAAGCCGATGTGACAGTGCAAACAACCATGACTGTAAATTATTTGCCGATGATTATTCTGCTGGGTGGCAGCGTGCTCGTATTCTTGATTGCCAAGTTCATCGTGCCAAAACTCCATGGGCGCAAATCAAAGAAAGACAGCAAGAAGTCCAAGTCCGAAAAATCCAAAGGCATGAAGATTGCAGAGGATAATGCCGGTGATGACATCGAAAATGTTGACATGCTCGAGGCGCTCAACGTGCCGGATGATGATTCGAATTATGAAGATGAGCCACAAGACACTACATCTGAAGATGAGATTGATGAGGAGATTGCAGACGAGCCCGAACCACGTCCTGAGCCACGCCCAATTCCGGTTACAGCACCAAAATCAGACATGAGCGCCGAAGCGCGTGACAACGGAGAGCCAACCAAACTTCAGCCGCACCCACCAAAACCAAAACCAAAAGGCACAATTACACTCGAAAAAGCACAGGAATCAACCCCCGAAGATATCCGTCGCGAGCTGCAGCGTCGCAAGAAACCACGTCTCATTCAATAGTCGCAGATTGAGTTTGGACTTGAGTCGCACTCCTGTAAACTAGGTGGTGTATTAAATGTTGAGTGAAAACTCAGAAAGGTAGCGATGAAAGACGCCTATTACGTCAGTACGTCAATTCCCTATGTCAACGGTGCGCCACATATTGGCCACGCAATGGAATTTGTGCAGGCTGACATCATGTCACGCTACCATCAACAACATGGCAGCGAGGTCTTTTTCTCATCAGGTACCGATGAACATGGTGGCAAAATCATGGAGAAAGCCAAAGAGCTAGGTGTCACGCCGAAGCAGTTTGCCGACCAGAACTCACAGCTGTTTGT
Organism: Saccharimonadales bacterium (SeqCode); assembly: GCA_052031955.1. GTDB lineage: Bacteria > Patescibacteriota > Saccharimonadia > Saccharimonadales > JBPEXE01 > JBPEXE01. Next base: position 1,917 of record JBPEXE010000049.1, on the reverse strand, counting down.
TGATTTGACTACGTCACTCAATGTCGTGCCAACCAAGTTTATACGTACGACTGACCCGGACCATGAGGCACGAGCGGCAGCGATTTGGACCGCATTAGCTGAAGACATCTACAAAGATTCATACACCGGCATGTATGACCAGAAGGAAGAAACCTTCTTGACGCATGAAGAAGCACGCCAGGTTCAAAAGACAGACCCGAAGCGGTACGAGACGTTTACTGAGCTTAAAGAAGAAAACTATTTCTTTAAGCTTGCCAAGTACAACACTGCGCTCATCGATTTGATTAAGAGTGGCCGTATGAAGGTGGTCCCAAAGACTCGCGAGAACGAAGTTATGTCGCTGCTGGAAGGTGGTTTGCAGGATATTTCTATCTCTCGACCAACCGAAAAAATACCGTGGGGTATTCCGGTGCCTGGTGATCCAACTCAGACGATGTACGTGTGGTTTGAAGCGCTCATGAACTACATAACCACCTTGGGCTATCCAAATGGTCCAGACTTTGCAAAGTATTGGCCAGCCGATGTGCAGGTGATTGGCAAGGACATCGTTCGCTTCCACAGCGTTATTTGGCCTGCCATGTTGCTCGGGCTTGGCATTGAAACCCCACGCACGCTCTTCGTGCACGGGTTCATCAATGATGCCGAGGGCGACATAATGAGCAAAAGTAAGGGTAATGGCATCTCACCGGTTGAGATTGTGCAGAACTATGGTGCTGATGCATTTCGCTACTATGTGGCGCGCCACATACCAACCGGTGAAGACAACAACTTCTCGTGGGTGCGGTTTGAGACCATATACAACACCGAGCTCGGCAATGATCTTGGCAACTTAGTGAATCGTACTGCCAGCATGATTAAACGCTATCAAGATGGCGTAATTGGTGAACTGCCTGAATCGATGCATGATATTGCACCATATCACGATGCGTTTGAGGCCTTCCGGTTTGACCATGCATTGGAGTACGTCTGGACGCTGGTCAAAGGACTCAACCAGTATATTGAAGACGAAAAACCATGGCTGATTGCAAAAGAGAACGACCCGGATCATCTGCAAGAAGTACTCTCGTATGTGGTTGCCTCGACATTACAGATTGCCGACCTCATCCACCCAATCATGCCGACTACGGCGGCCAGCATAATCACCACCTTCGGCGAGTCACTCATCAGTGGTGATCCACCACAACTCTTCCCGCGCGTGCATAATTACACTCAACCCGGCAAACAGTGATAGATACTCATTGCCATATTCACGACGATGAATTTCCGAATGATGGCACCGTCGCGCTCCGTGAGGCTCGGGAGGCCGGCGTAAGTGATGTAGTTTGTGTGGGCACTGACGCCAAGTACTCGCAGCAGGCGGTTGCTTTCGCACGAGCAAATGACGGCGCGTGGGCGAGTGTTGGGCTGCACCCGCATGATGCTCAGCACATTGACGACATGGTCACCGTTGCTAAGCTGGCCGGTGCCGAAAAGGTTGTGGCCATTGGCGAGTGTGGTCTCGACTATTACTACGATAATTCGCCCCGGGATGTGCAAAAATCTGTTTTACGACAGCATTTTGAGCTGGCAGCCGAGCACAATTTGCCGATGATTTTTCATATTCGCGGCAGTGTCGAAGACTCGAGCGATGCGTACCGTGATTTTTGGCCCATTTTCGAAGAATTTAATACGCGTGGGGTGGTACATAGTTTTAGCGCGCACCACAAACAATTACAGCAAATTGTAGAGCATAATCTTTTTGTTGGCGTGAATGGCATTGCAACCTTCATGAAACCCGGTCCGCAGCTCGATGCCATAGCATCTGTGCCACTCGAAAAACTCCTGTTAGAAACTGATGCGCCCCTCTTGACTCCTGTGCCATATCGTGGCAAAATAAACGAGCCAAAATACATAACTACTATTTTAGCGTTTCTCGCA
>JBPEXE010000048.1:0-6599 GCA_052031955.1 Saccharimonadales bacterium (SeqCode) | reverse complement strand
GGGGGGTCGTTTTTTAATAGCTAATCTTGGAAATCTCACATGGAATACTCAGAACTCATCATCGTAAAAGCTGGCACCGGGGTTGTTGCCACGCCAGACCAACAGGCACTGGACCGTGACGCAATGCGCCACATCGGTCAAAATATTAATCAACTTATGACCGCCGAAGCCCCAACCGGTGTGGTACTGGTGTCATCAGGTGCCTACCCTGCCGGTATCGAACAGATAAATCATGCCGATGAAGTGCTCACCGACACGCGTCGCAAACAAGTCGCCACCATGGTTGGCAACAAGGTGTTATTTGCCGAATGGGAGTACGCAACCAACTTGGATGTGGCTTTCGATTTGCCCACTCATAACGACCTTCGCCACAATGAGTCATGGAACAATTTAGTTGGCGTAACCGCAACCGCGCTCGAGATGGGTATTTTGCCCGCCTTCAACGAGGGTGACGCCCGTTCAACCGAAGAATTACAGAGGTCAATCCAGCAAGGCGGTAATGAATTTATGCGGTTTGGCGATAACGACCAGCTGGCGCTGATGATTGGACTCAAAATCGGCAGATTTGCACTTGATTTTGGTGGTATCAAAACGAAATTCATATTCTTAACAGATGTCGACGGTGTGTATGAAGATCGCAAAAACCCTGATTCTCTGATTCCCGAACTGACGGTTGGCGATATCGATACCATCTTGAGCGGCTCAATTGATGACAGCGCGTCCAGCAACGGAGGTATGACCTCGAAGCTCGCAGCCGCCCGTGAGGCTACTCTAGCCGGTCACGACGTGCGTATTGGTAACGGGAAGCAACCAGACGCCTTGCTACAATTACATCAAGGAATTGGCGGGACACACATTGCAGCGGCCTAAAATGTATACCACTTGCAACATGGATAGTAGAAGGAGGGCACTTTGTCAGATTTAGAACATTTCTACGATTCTCACGTAGATAAGGTTTACAAGTTCTTTTACATCCAATGTCTGGATCAGCAAACCGCTGAAGATTTGACCTCGCAAACGTTTCTCTCGCTCATAGATGCAACATCAAATGGCGCCGAGATTGATAAGCCGAAAAAGTATCTGTACGGCATCATGCGGAACACCTGGGCCGGCTTTTTGCGAAATAAGTACAAACACCAGATGGAACGGCTTGAAGAAATCGAAGATTTTCAGGCCTACACCGAAGAAGTTATCGATGAATACGAGTCGCAGAGCGTTGAAGACCGCGCACTTCACTTCATAAATAAACTGCCCAAGCGGCAAAAAGAGATTGCGCGTCTGCGCTACATCGATGAACTCACCCCAGGCGAAATCGCCACGAAGCTAGGGAAAAGTAAATCATACGTGAAAACCACTCATAACCGAGCACTTAAGAGCTTACGAAAGCTCATGGAAGAGATAGGAGGAGCTACCTCATGAAGAAGGCCAGTTCAAAGAAGTTATTTAGCAAACTAGAAAATGACGCTCTAGTGGTTAATGATTCATTCAAAAAAGAGCTGCGAACAGTAGTGACAGGTGTTGAATCGAGCGAAAATCAAGCATTTTCAGCGATTCTAAGCCTATTTAAGCGACCGCGTGTCCTTGGGGGCACTCTGGCTGCTCTCGCCTTGGTTGCCGTAGGTGTGAGCGTTCTTGGCGGCTCAGAGGAGCCACGAACCATTGCGCGCCACGATATTCTCAAGGCGACGCTCGAGCTACCAACCGATTTGTCAGATGTCCTCACGATTAACGAAATCCGCGCGATTGCGCAAACCGAGCTACCAAGTGGCGAGTTTATCGCAGAGATTGAACTCACCAACAAAGACGGCACACTGGTCTACAAAGTTACCTTTACCGACGGCTCTCACCAGATGTACAACGCAACCACCGGTGAGGCTTTACTCAATCCAAAGAAGGAAACTGAGCTTGAGCCGGAAGAACCTGCCGAGGTGACATCGGGAATTACGCTACTCGAGGCACAATCGATCGCTTTGGGCGTGTATCCTGATAAGTCAATCAAGAGCATTGAGCTGACCACCTATAATGACATCTCCGTCTACAAAGTACGCTTCAGCGATGGCTCGTACGTGAAGGTTGATGCCAACACCGGCGAAGTCGTAAAGAAGAACGATGAAGGCAACAAGAAGCACCGAAAGCACGATGATGACGATGACGATCATCACGAATGGGAAAACGATGAAGACGATAGCTCAAGGTGGCGCGACTGGCGCGACCGTGACTACGACTGGGATGACAACTGGGGTGACTGGCGTCGCTAACAGTAGTTTCGAAGTCACTTAGCCTTGTGGAAAATATGCTGATAATTGAGCACGCTCAAAATCACCGCAATCAGTAGCTGTGAGCCGGATAACAGATACCACGGGGCAAATGTATCCGGCTCAATTACCAAATGAACCGTCAGCGCTAAAACAATGCTCATCAGCGTCCACGCCATCGCCCACTTGCCTAAGCGCTCGGCATGAATACTTGTCATGGGTGTTGTATGCAAGGTTTTGAGGCTAATTATAAAATGCACAAACAGCAAAATGGCCTGCAATGGCGCAACCCAGCCCACGTACAGAAGTGACCAGGTGCCCACAATTGCCAAAAATAATTTGTCAGTTATCGGGTCTAGGACGCGGCCAAAATCGGAATCGCACTTAAGCGCGCGGGCAATTTTTCCATCAAAATCTGATGCGGCCGCAATAGCGACCAGTATCACGCCTGTTGTGACAGAGAGTGCGCCAAGTTCCACTGCAATTATCACGAAAATCCCGATAAGAAGTCGTGAGAAGGTCATCAGGTTGGCCGGATTCCATAGCCCAAGCCGGCCAGTGTCGAGGCCGCCTACTTTCTTCGGATTGAGATTTGGTAATCTGTGCACCATCTATCCTGAATATAGCATGCTTTAGATGTGAACTATTCGCGGCAACCAAGCGAAACAAAAACCCGACCAATCGGTCGGGTGCTTGTTTGGTGATCCCTACGGGAGTACTCGGGTATATTCTGCGCGAGCTGCGAGTAAGGACTTCGGCTTTCCTCGGTCTCGCTTGATTATCGAACCCTACGGGTTCGTTTCCTGCTGGAAATATCAATTTAAAAACACCACCGATGGTGATGTTCATAAATTGGTGATCCCTACGGGAGTCGAACCCGTGTTTCCAGGATGAAAACCTGGTGTCCTAACCACTAGACGAAGGGACCAAATTCGGTCTTTAACCACGCTATTCTAACAGATGTAATTCAGAAATAAAAGTGTAGAGACAAGGAATCGCGCTAGCCGCGTGTTGGCGGGGGCTTACGCCCCCGCACGAATCACACGGAACAGATGGCTCCTGAGTCGTAGAGCTCGGCGAAGAGCTCGGCGATCTCGCTGGCGCCATCAGAGGTCAGGGTGGGATGCGCAGACGCGTACCCGAAGATGTCGACCATCTCCCCGTTGTAGGGGTCCATGATCTCGTTGGCAGTCATCATCAGGAAGTCGGGAGTGATGAGTCCCCGTTCCTGCGCTCCCGCGTCGATGACTAGGCCGTCGACTTCGAGCGTGTTGCACCGCTCTTCGGGCTGGACGAAGACCAACCGATATGGCTCGGCGAGGTAGTTCACCTCGAGCGTCCAGGCGCGGATGTTCTCCTCGATCCCAAACGTGCCGAGATCATCCCAGCCGTCTGCGCAGAGGATGTCGTTGACCGCCATCTCTCCAAGCGTGTAGTAGTCGACCTCGTCCCAGGCGTAGGCGTTGAGGTCATACCACCCGCAGGCAGGCGCATTGGCCTTGAGCGGCGGCGATGAGCCGTCGTTCTTCCAGAGCTGCCAGAGAGCGATTCCTGCGACCACGACGAGCGCGGCCACAAGCACCGCCGCAAGGGCGATAGCCCGACGACGAGTGTCATCCTTTTGTGACATTCCTGCTTCCTTTCTCATGTTGTATGTGCAGGAGCCACACCTCTGTAAAAGGGGTCACTCCCGCACATATCTGAAAGGATTGCGATTCCTTGTCAAAAGTTGCTCTCAAATCATTGATTTGAGCTAGCAAATTATACCATAAACAGCTAAAAATTACAATGCTACAATTGGTAGCTGATCCCAGCGCGTTGTGTAGGCCGGCCCTACTCTGTTTTGCTTTGATTTCCACCCCTGTTCACCGTGGCTTTCAGAGGCAAAAGTTATGGCCTGTTTGCCATATCGAAGCGACAAATCGTCAAGCGCTTTCATCAGAGCAATGTCATGCTTCATCTTGTTGGCTTGATTTTCACCAGCGAATAAACTCATCTGTTGATCACCCTCGCCCACCAGCGAGGTTAGGATAACGCCCCCTTTTTGATATGTCAGCTCAGGGTCATACAGTTGCCGCAACGCAACGTGGGCGGCCTTGATAATGTCATTTGTGAATGACGTGGGCACATTGAGACGAAATGGTGCAGCGGCATAACGCGTGGTTCTATCGGGCAACTGAGCACGTAGGAAGGTTGTGCCCTCCCACGCCAACTGCTCTTTACGTCTTAACCGGCTCGCCGCCCGCGATGCGAACGAAGCGATTGCGGCTTCCAGCTCAGCCAAACTTCGCACTTTGCGACCAAACGAACGAGTTGCCGATAAGCTCTTCTGGTGATTGTCATCTTCGAATTCATCAAGTGGAATACAGCTCTCGCCACGCAGTTCGCGCACCGTGCGTAACCCTGTAATCGTCATGTTACGCAGCACCCACTCATCTGTTAGTTGCGTCAGGTCATAGGCTGATTTTAGGCCCCTCCTCTGCAGTTGCGGAGCTCGACGGCGACCAACCCCCCAAATGTCCTCCAGAGGTAGCCATCTGAGCCCATCCTCTTGGCGTAACAAAGTCTCGATTCTGCCCCGTTTGTCATCTTGAGCCAGGCTATACCCGCCCAGTAAATCAGGGGTTTTCTTGACTCTCTCAACCGCTAGTTTGGTGAGAGTTTTGGTCGGCCCCACCCCGACAGAAACAGGGATACCAATCTGTCGCTCTACTTCTCCGGCAACGTGTTTTGCCCACTTGTCGTAATCTGTAATACTCAGGTTGTTTATCTGTAAAAAAGCCTCATCAATGGAATAGATTTCGATTTTGGGTGAGAAGCTTGCCAGTGTGTCCGAGACGCGTTGCGCAATATCACCATACAAAGCAAAGTTGGCTGAAAATATTTGTGCTCCATGAGCCTTTAAAAGCGTCTCGTGCTTGAAATATGGATCACCCATTTTGATGCCCATGGCCTTCACTTCGTTGGAGCGAGCAATCAGGCAGCCGTCGTTATTGGACAGCACACCTACCGGCACATTCACCAGACTAGGCCGAAACAAGCGTTCGCACGATACAAAGAAGTTATTACAGTCAACCAGTGCGAATACCGGTTCACTGCTCATTGATGTCCCCTACGCCCCTGGTAGACTCAATCACATGCAAAACCACACCCCAGATAGTGATGTCGTCTTCATCTGTTAGCTCAATCGCTTTCTTATCCTCCCTAACAGGGAGAAGCCAGTGGCGCCCACGCACCGCTTTATAGGTGCGAATCACCATCTCACCTCTGTAGGAAACGACCAGTAGGTCACCAGACTGAATTTTAGGCGATCTGTCAACAATTAACAGGCTTTGTGTGTGCTTATACGTCTGAGGATGCAAACTGCCCTCCAGGCGCATGAAAAAGGTGCTAGACGGCCGTTTTATAAGCAGTTTGTGTAAATTAAGCTTATTGTAGTTCGCCTCATCCGCGGCATTGGGAAAACCGGCATGAATGGGCTTATCGGTTAATTTAAGTGATTGATGCATAGCGCGAATACCCTACGTCACCCGAAACGGGTGCATCGTGCGCGTGCTGTTTATGTTCAAAGGAGATGGTTTGCGTGATTTTCATTATACCACTCTCACGGCCTGAAACCCTATACCTAATGCCCCGCCCAAAGGGTGGTGGGATGGATTGTGGCCGATTTTGCCTTGGGAAGACATTAGAAATAAAAATTGCCCCAAAGGACCCTCCAACCAAAGCACTTATGGTATTGACATTTTTACTGTTTTATTGTAATATCCAACCGTTGACAGCACTTTGAGAGTTTGAGACGTAGAAGCATCGACCGTAATCTGGTCGCTTAGTCGATGTGGAGTCAGTAGCGAAACCGATGAACTTATGATATTTAAGAAAGCCGCAGCCAAGACCAGTGCGCGGTTTTTTTGTTTAAGTTCTCCATCGGATTCGATCAACCAGTGCTATCACGCATTTTGACAATCAGGTAGATATTTAGTTCTTACACAGCCTCCCTTTGGCTACCGATAGACAGCGTTTATTTGATGAATCTTCACCAGATGAGCGCTGTCTACCAATCCGGGTGCAAGACAGTCGACGTAAACACATCTCGTATGTGTGTTCACTGAGGAGTCACCCAAAACGCCAACAGGAAGGCACACACCATGACGCGCAAGCGTTTCATGACGGTGTTGTCGCTGATGGCCGCTCTGGCGGTCATTCTCAGCGTCATCACCATGCCCGCGGCACCCGCCAGCGCCAGCAACGGCGACGAGGTGGAGGCCAGCGAGCAGTCCGAAGACAACCCCGGTCAGACCGATGACGAGGCCGCTCCCGAAGAGGGTGCGGAAGAGTCGGCTGACC
>JBPEXE010000047.1:0-6446 GCA_052031955.1 Saccharimonadales bacterium (SeqCode) | reverse complement strand
ACGGTCATTTCGTTGCGAATAGTCGCAGATGAGACATTAAAGAGCTTAGCTAAGGTTACTGAGCCTACCGGCACGGCGACTTCAGCGTATTGCTCGATAATCGAGCTTAGGATTTGAAATTGTCGGTCGGTAATTTCTGACACTCTAAACCTTTTAGTGCTAATGACTTCATTTTAGAGTAATTAGCACTCACATGTCAAGAGTGTTAACAATGATTTAAAATTTAGGCGGCCAACTCGAGGTTAATACGGTCCAGTATCTCTTGGCTGACGGTCTTTGCGCGCTCATGTTCTTCGCTTGTATAGTCGTCTTTTTCGACGATACGTCGCACGTCTTCGACGACGCCGTCCAGTGTGTCGTTAATAACGAACGTGAAATAATCATGGCTCAGGCCGTGTTGGTAATCGAGTAAACCGGTCTTGAAGCGCTGTGCCAGCTCTTCGTCATTCATACCGCCCCGTAGTTGTAGCCGTTTATGCCACTCATCAAAACTCGGCGGTGTTACAAAAATCAGATTCGTATCAGGCTTGAGACGCGCAAAACTGTCGGCGCCGTTAAAGTGAGCTTCAATAGCGCCAATCTTGCCACGCTTAGAGCGCTCTTCGAGGTCACGAATCGAAACACCGGAGACTTGTTGCTCATGAATAATCTCGGCCTCTACAAACTTGCCTTGTCGAAGATCATCAAGGATTTCTTCTTCGCTCCGGAACCAATACTCTTTGCCATTTTGCTCCCACACGCCATTGTTTGTGCGCGGTGGACGTGTTGTATCCGAAACGACAAACTCATAGAGGCCTGTCTTAACCAGTTCATCAATAATCGTGTTGCGACCTGCCCCACTCGGACCGCGCAACAGCACAACGCGCATGGCGTCGAGCACCATTCGTCCATGTTCAGATATCTCGTAGCCCTCAAGTGCCTCGCGGAACTCGTCGACTCGGTGGAGGACAGGTTTTTCCATAGCCGTAATTGTAGCAAATCTATATAATCAAAGCTAATGCAGCGCAATCCGAAAAAACTTATCATCGGCGTCTTGTTTATCCTGGTGGGAATCTGGATTATTGCGTACGGGCTTAGCCTGAACTAATCATCACGCTTCAGCATGACGGTAAACGCATCGGGCGGAATTTCGACTTTTCCAAATTTCTTGAGGCGGGCTTTACCCTTCTTTTGCTTCTCGAGAACCTTTTTCTTACGCGTTACGTCGCCACCATACAGGCCGGTTGTCACATCCTTGCGAAAGGCACTGAGGTTTTCACGAGCGATAAACCGTCCACCAATTGCAGCCTGCAAGGCAACCTGGAAGTTCTGGCGAGGAATCACGTCTTTGAGCTTCTTCACGATGTTGCGGCCCAGCGCATCGGCTTCGCTGCGGTGCACAATGACACTCAAGCTATCGACACGTTCACTGGCTACATAAAAATCGACTCGAACAAGGTCCTCTTCTTTATAATCACTGAATTCGTAGTTGAATGAGCCGTAGCCACTGGTAACACTCTTCAGATTGTCGTAGAAGTTAGTCAGCATGTTCGCAAGTGGGGCCTCAAATTCTACAACCGACAATGCGTCATCTAGATAATCAATCTTCTTTTGTATGCCGCGCAAACTCGATACCAGCTGTACGACGGCACCAACGTAGTCTTTAGGCACAACCACCTCGCCCTTAATCCACGGTTCTCGAATCAGCTCGACAGTTGCCATGTCTGGCAGTTCTGCTGCACTGTGAATGCGAATCTCTTCACCGGTGGTGAGGCTGACCTCATACTGGGTTGATGGGTTGGTGATGATAACCTCAACGTCATAGTTGCGCTCTATACGCTCTTTCACGATGTCCATATGGAGCAAACCCAAGAAGCCAACTCGGAAGCCAAAGCCAAGAACCTGCGAGTTCTCTACTTCGTAACGGAGGCTGGCATCATTGAGAGATAGTTTTTCAAGCGCCTCTTTCAGCTTGTTATACTCATCAGCTGAAGCAGGGAAAATACCTGCATACACAAATGGCAGCACTTCTTTATAGCCTTCGAGGGCTTGGCTTGCCGGCTGACTGGTAAGAGTCACGGTATCGCCAACTCGCGCTTCGGCAACACTGCGGTAATCGCTGACGATGTAGCCAATCTCTCCGGTGCGAAGCTCATTATCTTTTCTCTGTTGAGGCGAAAGGTGCCCGATTTCGCGCGCCTGACCATCGGCCTTTGTGGCCATCATGGTGATGTGATTCATGTGCTGCAGCACGCCATCCATGATGCGCACATACAGAACCACGCCTCGGTAATCATCATATACAGAGTCGAAAACAAGTGCTCGTAGCGGTGCACTCTCATCACCCTTTGGCGCAGGAACTCGTTCTACAATTGCATCAAGAACGTTACCTACGCCCTCGCCAGTCTTGGCAGATACTTGCAAGATGTCCTCTTTTTTACAGCCGAGCAGATTTATTACTTCCTGGCTGACGCGTTCAACGTCAGATGCGGGCAGATCAATCTTGTTGAGGACGGGAATAATCTCAAGTTCAGCATCAATTGCTAAATACACGTTTGCAAGTGTCTGTGCCTGGATGCCCTGCGTTGCATCGACAACCAGCAGTGCGCCTTCGCATGCCTCGAGACTGCGCGAGACTTCGTAGGCAAAGTCGACATGGCCGGGCGTATCAATCAGGTTGAGCTGGTGGTCGCCGTAATTCATGCGGACCGGTTGCAGCTTGATGGTGATTCCCTTTTCTCGCTCAAGATCCATTTGATCAAGCAGTTGCGACTTCATATCGCGCGCTTCAACGGTGTGAGTCAATTCGAGCAGACGGTCAGCCAGCGTCGACTTACCATGATCAATGTGGGCAATAATGCAGAAGTTGCGAATGTTCTCTTGTTTCATCTGGCACAGTATACGATAACAGGGGTAGAATTACTAGCTAATCTTCACTGGCCGGAAAAGCAACCGCATGACTTTATCAATGATAGGTTTTGGCTCTTTAAGGCGCAGCAGGTATGAGAAGGCGATGTAGCTCAGCAGTGTGGCCAGAACAATTGCCACAAACTTCGGCACAAGGGCGAAGAAACCAACATCGCTGGCGCGCAATGGGAATAGAACCACCAGCGAGTACATCAGAACGCCGCTCATGGCGGTCGCTAGCGCCATGCGCACAAAGGCGAAGACAAGCGTTTTGTCGAATATGATGTCGTGTCGTTTCTGCATGATGCTCATCAGTATTGTTACCTCCACTACAGCCACCACAGACTGGGCAATCGCCAAGCCATCGATGCCCAAACCCAGACCGATTGGCAGCGTGAGGAATATTGCTAGCACCACATTGAGTGCAATCGAGTAAATCGAAACGATGAGCGGTGTTTTAGTGTCTTTGTGGGCATAAAAACTGCGGCTCACCAGGTGGAAAATGGCCCGGAAGAACATCGCTACTACGAGAAGCCCAAGCAGGTTCGCAATGGTTGAGTTCCCCTCGGCTACCAACAAACGAACGAGATAACCACGGCCGATGTATGCGACCACGACGACCGGCAGGGCCAACCAAACCAGTGTCCTGAGGACCGAAATGAATTCTTTTCTAAATAAATCCGGCCGCCCCTGACTAATACGTTCCGTCATCTGTGGGAAAGCAGCCGTAGAAATAGCCACGCCGATTAAGTTTATGGGCACCCAATGCAGCGTAAAGGCGACTTCCCACGCATTAATCATGCCCGTGCGCAGACGTGAGGCGATGCTAATCTCAACCAGGTTATTGAAGTAGTCCATGCCCTGGTCAACAGATCGTTGCGGCAACAAATGGAGCACTTCGCGGAAGCCCTGGTTACGCCAATTGATCTTTTCTTTATATTCAAAGCCGAGCCCCATCATACCGAGCCCACCAATGAATAACTGGGCAACCGAGCCGAGCACAACGCCATAAGCAACACCAATAATGCCAAACTCAGGCGCAATCACCACGATGCCGAAAATGATACCGATGCTGTAGATAGCCGGTGCCAGCGCAAAGAAAAAGAATCTACCTACCGCTTGCTGCACACTGGTAAGCACCGCCGAAATTGCGAACAAGAATGGGTTAACGGCAATAATGCGCATCATGAGCGCCGCGAGTTGTTGCCCTTCGGCCGGCATACCGGGAGCAAGGAGGTGCTGAATGATTGGGTCGGCGAATATAAAAATGAGGACCAAGGCAATCAGCGTCAGCATGGCCATAAAGTTAATCAGGTTAGAGGTAAGCTCCCAGGCTGACTTCTTATTGCCTGATGAGAGTCGGTCATTAAGAACAGGGATAAATGTGACACTGAGCGCCCCACTGACCAGCACAATAAACATGAAGTCCGGAAATTTAAAGGCAACCCGATAGGCATCAAGCTCGAGAGAATTTACGCCGAAGTTTGCATTCAACAAGCGCTCACGAGATAGGCTCAGTGCCATACTGACCAGACTCATGCTTGCTAGCAGAGCAGCAGCCCAGCCAACAGTCAGTTTTTTGTTTGCTCGTCGTAAGAATTTTTGCATAAAAAATAGACCTGTCTACAGTATAAACGCGGAACTACTTTTTAAGAAGTTGAATAAACTTATATGTAACGCCATTTGTCCACCCAAACCCGTGCTGGTCCGGATAGACAGCGCCACCGGCTTCCTCGCTTGGGTTGAGGACGTTATATTTTTCGTAAATTTTTCCTGTCTCTTTGAAGCCACGATCAACTGTTTCTACCCATTTCTCTGCAATTCGCTTGGCGTCATCTTCGTAGCCATAGCGCATCAGCCCGTCCACTACGATATCATGCAGTGGTGCCCACCCATTTGGGGTTGCCCATTGTTTGTCGGCAGGTGGCGCTCCCGCTTTATCAGTTGTTGTAAGGCCGTAGTCAGTTTCAAATAATTCGAGGTTTTCAACCAGTCGAGCGGCTTGCTTTTTTGAGGCCATACCGGCAAACATGGGCGCATAAGTAGCTAGCGACTGTACCAGCCCTTGATAGCCACTCCGGAAATCATAGTCATAGTACATGCCATCTTCTTCGTGCCACATTAATTTGTTCATGATGCGCTTCCTGCGTGTGGCGGCGTGGCGCCAAATGACAGCATCTTTCACGCGACCAAGCTTAGTAGCCATCTTGAATAAATCGGTCTCGTATTTGTAGAGGAACGAATTGAGGTCGATGGGGTTAAATGCGAGCGCATGATCATCAAAACGAATGGTGTAGTCCCAGCCACTCTCGGCTTCGGCCAGCACATGGAGGACATTTGTGTCGTAGTAGCGCGATAGACCGTTTTTCAGTAGTCGGTTGTGCGGCTGTTCGCTCGCCATCCAGACAGTTCGGTGTTCTTCGCTGACACGGGCATACGCAAGTAGGAGCCAGTCCATATCTTGTGGCTTTAGGCGGTGATGAATCTGCATTGCAAGCGTACTCAGCAGAGGCGGTTGCGATCTGCTCAAGTGTGAAAAGCTATTGCTGTTTGGCACAAAGCCAAGTCGTCGAATCAAATCAAACATATTTTCGGCCAAGCCAACAATCTCTTCCTCATGCTCAGTCCCCCAAAAACCTTGGGCGATAAAATAGGTGTCCCAGTAGAACATGTGGGGGAAGGAAAAACCATCAACAACTTCAATAGACGGCACGTAGTATGGATTTGGTAATCCGAGTGCCGTTTTGGTTTCGAGGGTATTTACTTGGCGTAAATTCTGCCAATAGCCCTCGATGTATTTCTCGAGTTCTGAATAGTTGCCGCTCATGTTGTTTCTATACTGCTTGATAAGCACTTTAAGCGCAAGGGTGAAACACCTCTGTTGCATAATTGATAATTTGTGGCATGATAGTCACAGTTCGTACGTTCGACATCGAGTGGGAGGTTCACTATGTACGACTCCATGGGCTCGGTGCAGCCCGGCCACGGAGCAAACCGCTCCAAGACGAAGGTGAGGATCCGATGATTCTCGCCAGCAATGGTGGCTTCTGGCCACAAGGGGTGTTGTTCATCCTGTGGATTTGCGCAACCTTGGCCATCCTGTACGTCAGTACGCAATGGCTTCGCGACCGCATCCACCGCAAGCTGGGCAAGTACAGCGTCTCCGTTCTGCGGATTGGTCTCTTCGCAGTCTCGCTGCTGCTCGCATTGATCGTGATTGGTGGACTCCACCCAAGCGATCCGAACGAGGAACAGTACGACCGTGTCGTGACTCAGCGCGATGACTAGACCCCAAGCAGCATTCGTCTCACCCAGCACCACCACAAGACCCCGCCCCCTGGCGGCAACGCACGTGCATCAGCGTGCCACGCCGTCCGGGGTAGCGGGGTCATCAACTTTTATGAATTACTAATAGAGTGCCGCTGTTTTTGGAAGCTTAGCATCCTTGAGAATCTCGGCAGCCTCTTCGGCTTCGATAGTTTCCTTTTTGAGGAGCGCTTCTTTCAGTTTTTCGAGTGGTTCGAGGTTGTGCTTGATGACCTCTTCAGCTCGATGCGCCG
>JBPEXE010000046.1:0-3485 GCA_052031955.1 Saccharimonadales bacterium (SeqCode) | reverse complement strand
CTACGGTGCCGACCTCTCAACCGGTGAGATTGTGGCCGAGTACACACCAGTTGGTGTCATCGCAGCTCAGTCTATCGGTGAGCCGGGTACGCAGTTGACGCTCCGAACCTTCCACTCCGGTGGTGTAGCCGGTGATGACATCACCCAGGGTCTGCCACGTGTTGAAGAGTTGTTCGAAGCGCGTGCACCAAAGGGACAAGCATTCCTCTCAGAAATCAATGGTACTGCCAGCGTCTGGGAAGAAGGCGACAACTACATCGTGCAAATTGCCGGTGACGCAACCAAGACCAAGACTGTTGCACTGAAGAAGGGTAAGACCGTTCGTGTGAAGTCCGGCCAAGAAGTTGCAGCTGGTGACGTCATTGCCTCAACCGGCAACGATGATAAGAGCCCGGTTACCGCACCGATTGCCGGTGTTGTCGAGCTCGGCAACAACGAGATCATGGTGGCGCCAAAAGACAGTCCTATCAAGCGCTACGAAATCCCAGGCAACAAGACAATTGTGATTGCCGATGGGGAACAGGTTGTGAAGGGTCAGCGGATCTCAAGTGGTTCGATTAACCTGCACGAAATCATGGAACTTCAGGGTGTTGAGGCAACTCAGCGCTACATCATGAACGAAGTCTTGCGCATCTTCGCATCACAAGGTCAGACCATCTCTGACAAGCACCTCGAAGTGGTTGTCCGCCAGATGTTCAGCCGTGTTCAGATTGAAGAACCTGGTGACTCTGCCTTTGTAACCGGCGACGTTGTCTCTAAGGCAGCTGTCGTGGAAGCCAACGAAGAGCTCACCAATGCCGGCAAAGAGCCTGCTGTGTTCAACCAATTGCTCCTTGGTATCACCAAGGTGTCGACTTGGTCAGACAGCTTCCTCTCAGCCGCATCATTCCAAGACACCACCCGTGTGCTCATCAACGCTGCTACCAGCGGTAAGATTGATAAGCTGTACGGTTTGAAAGAAAACGTGATACTAGGTCGAAGTATTCCGGTAGGAACAGGTGCTCGCGCCAACAGCGGAAACCTTGATGATCCATCAGAGGTTGACGCGTAATGCGATATCTGTTAAAGTCATACCGATTAAATGACGCAAGCGGGGCGCTCACATCTGTGAAGGCTGTGAGCTCTCTTGCGGCGTCAGTAAAGTAACTGGAGCAATAAGTGCCAACAATTAATCAATTAGTTCGAAAGCCAAGAAAGACGTCTAAGAGTAAATCGAAGTCGCCTGCTTTGCATAAGGTTACAAACACTATCAAGAACAAGTCATACCGCGATAAAGCCCCACTCCGACGCGGCGTTTGTGTCAAGGTAACAACCAAGACACCAAAGAAGCCAAACTCAGCACTCCGTAAGGTTGCACGTGTTCGTTTGACGAACGGCGAAGAAGTTTGGGCATACATCGGTGGCGAAGGTCACAACCTCCAGGAGCACGCCGTTGTGCTCGTACGTGGTGGTCGTGTTCCTGACCTCCCGGGTGTTCGTTACCACATCGTTCGTGGAACTATGGACTTGCAGGGTGTGGAAGGTCGCAAACAGCGACGATCTAAGTATGGAGCTAAGAAAAGCTAATGCCACGTAAGAAGACTAAATCACTACAGCGAGAAATCGCACCAGACCGAAAGTACAACTCAGTACTGGTTGCAAAGCTCATCAACCGCATGATGGTTGATGGAAAGAAGCAACTGGCAGAACGCCTTGTCTACGACGGCATGGAATTAGCTGCTCAGCGCCTGAAGCAAGAAGACCCACTTGAAGTGCTTGAACAAGCCTTTAAAAACATCCGCCCACAGATGGAAGTTAAGTCACGCCGAGTCGGTGGTGCTAACTACCAAATCCCATTTGAAGTACGCGGTAACCGCGCCAACCACCTTGCATTGATGTGGTTTGCCGATGCAGCTCGCTCACGCCGTAAGGGTATGGGTAAGAGCTTCGACGAAGTACTTGCAGCCGAAATCATGGATGCCTACAATGGCAGCGGTTCAGCTGTGAAGAAGAAAGAAGACACACACAAGATGGCTGACGCCAACCGTGCCTTCGCTCACTTCGCGCGCTACTAGTCAAAATCAGAAACTTTCATTGCAGGCGGGCGCCATCCAGGTGTCCGCTCTTGCACCCCAAGGTTAACTGGGGTAGAATAAAATCAAGCGAGGACACATCGTGCATATTAAAAGTGTGCTCAACAAATAATGTAATTCGAGGAAATAATGGCAGATAAGAAGTATCCCCTAGAGAACGTGCGAAATATCGGCATCATTGCCCATATTGACGCCGGCAAGACAACGACGACAGAAGGTATTCTGTATCGTACTGGTATTAAGCATAAAATCGGTGCAGTGCATGATGGTGAAGCCACCATGGACTGGATGGAGCAAGAGCAGGAGCGTGGTATCACCATTACCTCTGCCGCAACTACGTGTTTCTGGAAAGACAACCGTATCAATATCATCGACACCCCAGGACACATCGACTTTACCGTTGAGGTAGAGCGATCACTCCGTGTGCTGGACGGCGCCGTTACCGTTTTCGACGGTAAGATGGGTGTTGAATCACAATCAGAAACCGTTTGGCGACAAGCTGATAAGTATGGCGTTCCTCGTGTCTGCTTTATCAACAAGATTAACCAAACCGGTGGCGACTTCTACAAGTCTATCCAAACAATTCACGACCGTTTGACCAAGCACGCTCTGCCAATTCATCTGCCTATCGGCTTTGAGCAATCAATCAACGGTATCGTTGACCTGGTTACCATGAAGGCCTACACCTACAACGATTTCTCCGACAAAGAGCTGACGGAAGGTGACATCCCTGCCGATATGGCTGATAAGGCAAAGAATGCACGTTCACTGCTTATCGAAGCTGCTGTCGAGCACGACGATGACCTCATGATGAAGTTCCTCGAAGAGGGCGAAGAGTCAATCTCACTCGACGAGCTGAAGGCTGCTATCCGTGCCGCAACCCTAACTGGACAATTCTTCCCAGTTACCGGTGGCGACGGCCGTGGCGTTATCGTTGAGAAGGTTCTTGACCTAGTCAACGACTACCTGCCAAGCCCGCTTGATCGTGGTTCAACATGGGGACATCACCCAAAGAGCGACGACGAACTCGAGCGCAAGCCATCTGACGATGAACCAATGGCTGCCTTGGCCTTTAAGATTGCGACCGACCCATTTGTTGGTAAGCTGGCTTTCATTCGTATGTACTCTGGTACTTTGAAGAGCGGTTCATATGTTCTCAACTCATCAACCGGTGAGAAGGAGCGGGTAGGTCGTATCCTACGTATGCACGCCAACGACCGAGAAGAAGTTGATGAAATCGGCGCTGGTGAAATTGCCGCCATTGTTGGCCTCAAGGCTACAACAACCGGCAACACACTGTGTGATCCAAACAATTCAATCATTCTCGAATCTATTACATTCCCAGAGCCACCTGTGAGCATCGCAATTGAGCCAAATACCAAGTCCGACCAAGAGAAGATGTCGACCGCTTTG
>JBPEXE010000045.1:0-3605 GCA_052031955.1 Saccharimonadales bacterium (SeqCode) | reverse complement strand
GTGAAGTCAAAAAGCGCAAAAAACTTTAGCGCTCTCGAGGGCCGCGGTGCGCAGGCCACGATTGGGTCGGACACATATTTCATTGGCGGACCGCAGCTGCTTAAAGAACATGACGTGTCCCTAAACAAGGAGTACTCGTCTGCCACCAAGCAAGCGCACGCCAATGGTCAAACCGTTGTGTATGTGCTTAATAAGAAGTCTGTTATTGGTGCGCTCATGATTGCCGATACTATTCGTGCTGAATCCAAAGCTGCAGTCAAAGCACTCAAACATGCGGGCAAGAAAGTCGCGATTGTGACCGGTGATTCCGAAGGTGTTGCGCAGTGGGTTGCGAAAGAACTGGGCATCGATGAATACCACGCCGAAGTGTTGCCCGAAAATAAATCAGATGTGGTGAAGAACCTGCAACAAAAAGGTTCAAAGGTTACCTTTGTTGGCGACGGCGTCAACGACGCACCGGCACTCACTCAAGCTGATGTTGGCATTGCAATCGGCGCTGGTACAGACGTTGCTATTGAGTCGGCCGGAATTGTGCTGGCCAGTGGCAATCCGCAGAGTGTCGCCAAAATCATTAATCTCTCAAAAGCAACCTACCAAAAGATGCAGCAAAATCTTGTCTGGGCCACGGGATATAATGTATTGGCAATCCCACTTGCAGCCGGTGCGCTAGCGAGCCTTGGCTTCGTGCTCTCGCCCGCCATTGGCGCCGCACTTATGTCACTTTCGACAATTATCGTCGCACTTAATGCTCAATTACTTAGAACAAAGGAGGTTTGAGATGAGTAAAGAAAATGACGAATCAAAAAAGCAGGAAACCGTAGAGGATAAAACCGAATCTAAACCGGGCACAAAATCTTGGCTACCGCGTGTTGGCTTGGTATTACTCGCAGCGCTTGTGCTGAGCGTTGGCTACTATGGGTACCTGTTTGCGTCAACACCATCACACCTGCGCAATCCTGAATTTGAACACTATCACCTCCGCGCGCAAATAATCGTTGATGGCGAGGCGGTTGATTTCTCACGAGCAGAGTTTCAGGAAGAATATGATGCAACTTCGTGTAGCGCCGAGTTAACCGGTAGTCCGGTCGACTTTCATGACGACATGGATCAGATGGCGCACATTCATTGGAGTGGCATAACCGGTGGCGAGTTTCTGAAGTATTATGGCTGGAACTTGATTGGCGGGGATGATGACTCGCTCGGACGACGCTACGACCAAGGTATGATGAGCATGCACCACATTGATACGGCAGGCGACCTACTCCCCGAACTCCCCAACAATGCAAACTTTTACGTCTACGTAGGCGACGAGGATGGTTACGAGCAGAAAAACTGGGATGACTTTCTCAATCAAGACTTCGAAGAATTTTTCGATAAAAAGAGTCGGCTCAACACGGATGATGAATCATCGTTCAACATTTTTGACTACTTCAGCCCGAAAGCCTATGCCCATGGCATGGAAGATGACGGACACGACGAAGTAATCGAAGGTGAGGATGAAGAAGTTCGCCTTGAGCGCATCAACAACCTTGTCGGCAATGTGGTCATATTTGTTCAGGATAGCGAACCTACACAGGAACAAATTGAAGAACGGTTCAACAGCCTCGCTCCGCTACACGATAGTGTTTGTGGCGGGTAGAACCTTGGAGTGAAAAAAGCCGGTCATAAGGACCGTCCAATTTCATGGCTCCGGGGAGAGGATGGCGCTGCGCTTCTCCGCTCGGTCGCAAAGAAAATACTGCGTGCTTTCTTTACTTGCACCTCGCTACACCGAACCTTGGGCTCGAACCCACTGCTTCGCAGAGCCAAGCAAAAAGCCGGTCACGAGGACCGACTTCTTTGCTTGGCTCCGGGGAGAGGATTACTAAGGTATATTCTACGCGAGCTGCGAGTAAGCGAGCTTCCTCGGTCTCGCTTGATTATCGAACCACCGACTTTCGTCTTCCTTCGCAAGCCGAGTCGGAGAACCGGAATCCTGTCTCAGAAATGAAAAAACCGCAGGCAAATGCCTACGGATTTTTCATGGCTCCGGGGAGAGGATTCGAACCTCCGACCTAATGGTTAACAGCCATCCGCTCTACCGCTGAGCTACCCCGGAATATAAACGCTGCTTTTGAAGCAACATTGTAGCTCTTCACAACACGTGAAGCTTGGTAATTATAGCCACAAAATTCGCCATCGGTCAATCTGAGAGTACATCTAGTTGAAGTTAGCCCAAAAAAGCATTAACCTTATAGATAGTAATTTTGGAGAAAAAAATGGAATATAGGAGTTTGGGAAAATTTATCGCTTTCTCACTACTAACACTGGGAATCTACACGATTTTCTGGTCATTCTGGACAACGAAAGAACTTAACAACAAGGGCGCCAACATTCCAACGCCATGGCTATTGTTTATTCCAATCGCCAACCTCTACTTTATGTGGAAATACTACGAAGGCGCGGAGATGGTTACCGGTGGCGCGGTAAATGCGATTCTTTACTTCGTACTCGCACTATTCATCTCGCCAATTATCTCTGATGCACTTGCACAGAACGAGTACAACAAGCTCAGCACTGCGGCACCTGCCCCAGGTATGGGCGCTATGCCACAACAGGGCATGCCTCAGCAACCAATGCAGCAGCCGATGGCTCAAGCTCCTGCCGCACCAGAAGCTCCTGTAGCTGAACAGCCACCACAAGATCCAAACCAGCAGCCGCCGGCGCCAACTGTTTAAGCTTTCTTTTTGAGGACTGCTAGTCGCTCCGCATAGCTGAGCGCAGCACTGTCAAAACCTAGCACTTTGAGTGCACCAACAAGCACATATAGTTCGTCTACATGTGCTTGTTCTATTTTTTGAGAGCCTTCAACCACATCAAACTTTTGGGCAATCTTGTTGACCAGCCATTTTTCCTCAGCCGGCTTCACTTTGCTCGACGTGAAATCCTTACTGCTGCCAACAACTTCAAGTGAACGGGCCGAGTTGTCGCGTTTACGCAGATGGCCTTTGGCAATAAGATTGTCGATATGTGTCGCCACAGTTGAGACAGATTTATAGCCCATGCCGCGCATAATCTCTCGATAACTCGGGCCGTACCCGTGTCCAGCGATAAAAGTATCTATAAAACTAAGTAATTCGCGCTGCTTCTTTGATGGTCGAGTTGCTGAATCCATGCCTTCATCATAGCAAGCTTTTGAACAGAATCAGAACATGCGCAATTTGGGCGGATACGATATACTATTCACACATGATTTATCCCCTGTTATTACTGGCCTCCGACTTTGTTGCCTTGCTCAGCGCATTCACACTTTCGTACATCCTCCGTGTGCAAATCGACGACAGCCCGTTGGTGCGAGAAATCGAGGCCATCACCTTTATTAAGGTGTTCGTCCTGCTCTTCCCTATTTGGCTGATTATTAATGGTGCCCTGGGTCTGTACGCCAAGCGGATTTACGAGAAGCGTTTGCCCGAACTTGGGCGTCTGCTAATCGGTGCGTTCATAGGTATTTTGGTCATTATTGGCTTCGACTTCCTGCGTGAAGAAACAATCTTCCCGGCACGCCTCGTGCCTGTGTATGCCTTCCTGTTGGCCTTCCTGTTGCTGAGTGTATTCCGCAACATCCT
>JBPEXE010000044.1:0-26201 GCA_052031955.1 Saccharimonadales bacterium (SeqCode) | reverse complement strand
GGTTCGAGCCGACAATGTTTCCAACAGCAATGTCGTTCTCGCCCTTGCGCACGGCAATTATAGACGCGGCTAGTTCAGGCAGGGAGGTGCCGATAGCAACGACTGTCAAACCAATCATTGCATCAGACACACCAAGGAATGAAGCAATCTCTATCGCTCCATTTACAATCCACTCACCACCCAGCCAGAGGCCAACAATGCCGAGTACGATTTTTGTAAAGACGGTTCCTAGATTGAGCGTATGAGCCTCTTCATCAGCTTCATCATCTTGCCGCTTTGTCGTAACTTTGCCGAAGGTGTAGTACATGAAAATCGCAAAGTAAGACATTAAAACAATCCCGTCGATATGGTCCAGCCCCTTGAATCCACCCTCACTTAGGAAGCGTTCAGCCACCAGCACACCGAGCATGACGGCCGCAGCAATATTGAAAAGCACCTCACGGTAGACAAGATTTTTATGAACGGTGAGTGGTCGTATGGTTGCTGTGACACCAAGAATAAGAAGAATGTTGGCAATATTCGAGCCGATGACGTTTCCCAGCGCCAGCTCGCTGGACTCAGCGCTCGCGAACAAGTTCACAATCAGCTCGGGCAGGGATGTACCAAAAGCAACGACCGTCAGACCGATAATCAAATCCGATACGCCAAATTGTTGGGCCAGTATTTTCGACCCTTCAATCAGCCATTCTGCACCGCGGATGAGTGCACCAAAGCCAACCACGAAAAGTACAAGAGTAAGTATGTTCATACCAAATCAGTGTAGTGGCAATCAATTGATTTGTCACGAACGGGAATATACACTTTCAGCAATGAGTATCACCACACATAAACGATTGGAAGACTACATGCTGGCCAAACCGGGCGCCCAGCTCGACTATCCATTTGGTGAGGGCGTGGCTGTCTATAAGGTCATGGATAAAATGTTTGGCATCATCAGCGAGAAGAAAGATCCGGTGAATATTTCGCTCAAATGTGACCCACAGCTTGCCGAGCACTTACGCCAAAAGTATGAAGAAGTGCAGCCCGGATATCACCTCAACAAGAAGCACTGGAATACGATTGTTGCAACTGGGCAGTTGAGCGAACAAGAAATCTTTGATCTTATCAATTTGTCATATGACTTGGTTGTGAAATCGCTTACCCAAGCAGAGCAGGATAGTTTGAAGGGGAGCGACGCGTGAAGGCATTTCTTCTAGCCGGCAGCTCGCGGGTGGGCTCGCACACTCGAGCGACTCTGAATGACATTGCCCATCGTCTTGAAGCCGAAGGTGTTGAGACAAAAATTTGGGATTTGGCCGAAACACCCCTCACCACATTTGAAGTGCCGTACCACAAAGATCAGTCTCTGATTGAGGACGGGCCCACTCAAGCGTTCTTGGCAGAGCTTAATTCGTCGGACATGGTAGTACTTGGCACACCTTTGTACCACGGTTCGTACAGCGGGACACTGAAAAGTGCGCTCGACTTTCTGTTGAAGGACCAGCTCTTTAGAAAGCCGGTTGGATTGGTGTGCAACGGAGACATCAAGGCGGCAGTTGCGCTGAGTCATTTAGTTGCCATTGTGCAGACGCTCTACGGTGTACCAATGCAGACACAAATCTTGACCAACGGAGATGATTTTTCAGAATCAGACACGGGGTTTACTCTTACAAGCAGCGAGATTCAAGAGCGCAATATTCGTCTTGCGAAAGAGCTTGTACACTTCGCTCAGACGCTAAAGCGTTAGTGGTATACTGAGTACAAATAGGGGGTAGTACGGTGAAGAAATTTCTTGCACAAGTAGCATTGGCAATACCCATGTGGTTCATGCTTGGTAGCATGACATTCGCAATGTGTATTTGGTTTGCTCCGCCATCTCGTCAATTTGCGCCGGCCTCGAAGATGAAGACGCTCATCTCGCAAAACGAGGGCACGGTTACCATGACCGTTCAGCCACAATTTTACGGTGATGCAACTGATTTTGCATTGGTAATGCCATTCCCGTCAGAAGCACGAGTTGAAGAAGCCCCGGAGAACATTTTTACCGAGCTCGAAGACCTGACAAACCCGCTCAATGACGTCTACGACGATCCGATATTGTACGCACAAGGCGAAGACACAGCCACTGAGCGCAACGAGGCTGTGCGTGTGATTGAAGAGCGTGACGTTGGTGACTATTCAACAGTTTCGCTGAGCGCTACCAATGAATCTGCCCTGACTACATGGCTGGACAACCAAGGATACGAGGTGACGGATGCCAAGAAAGAGATTATTTCGCGCTATGTAGACTCAGACGGCTACTTCGTGGCTTTGAAGGTAAACATGGATAAGGCGGATGTTGATGATGATGGTTTTGTGACGGGTGAGCTTAAGCCGATTAGCTTTGTGTTTGAAGCAACTCGCCCATCGTTGCCATTGCAACTCATGTCGGGTGATGGTTCGCTGGTTACACTGACTGTGTATACGCTCGGCACCGAGTATACCTATCTGCCAGGTGGAGAGATTCAGTTTGCAAAGAAGATAGATGCAACCGATACCAAAGACTTCACTTCGCTCGAGCGCTATGACGCATGGCAAAAATGGTTGGTTAGAAATGTGGTGCAAGTTGAAACCGACGAAATCACGGCAGACCTGCCGCAGCTCACAACGACAGACACCTACGTTGTCGTGCCGGGTGAGGAGCCACTCATTCTTGATCCCGATAAACTGCCGCAAGGCACCGGTGTGGTCGTGAGCGATAACGGCATGGTTGTCTACACCGAAGAAGAGGTTGTAGAGCCACAGCAAACACCGGCACCAAGCAATACCAGCAGTCTCACCAGTGCCATGGTTATAATTCTAGCCATTAGTAATATCGTTCTTCTCGGCATCGTTATTGCTAACCACAACTCACCAAAATCTACTGCAA
The DNA here is from genome assembly GCA_052031955.1 of Saccharimonadales bacterium (SeqCode). Classification (GTDB taxonomy): domain Bacteria; phylum Patescibacteriota; class Saccharimonadia; order Saccharimonadales; family JBPEXE01; genus JBPEXE01. Next base: position 23,314 of record JBPEXE010000044.1, on the reverse strand, counting down.
AGAAGTAACGTGATCCAGTAGCGCCGTGTTCGATTCAACTACCTGGTCAAGAATGTTCTGAAGCTCTTTTTGGCCATCAAACTTAGAGTAGTTGGTAGCAATTTCCTTGTTGGCACCGTCAATCAGTGCTGCCATTCCATCGACAAAAGTTTCATCAAATTCGTTGGTTTCACTGGCTTTGGCAAGCGTCGCATCGGTTTGTTCATTCATCTGCGAGGCAAGTGTATTGCTCGTGAATTCATCGGCAAAATTGCTGTTGGCCCAAAGTGCCAGTTGAGCTGTGTTGGTAAGCGCAACAGAGTGAACGTTGGTTGCCATAACTTGAGTCGCGCGTCGCGCGTCGTCACTTTCCATGCCAATTTCAGCGACCCGAACAATTTCATAGTGCATAGCGGTAATGCGAGCAACATCAGGTCGTATCGATGGCGATGAAAAAATCATTGAAACGACAATTATTAGAAAGGTAAAGAACACCAGCAAGCCACCGCCACCAATGAGGAGGCGCTTTCTTTTGGCTTCAGCTGTATCTTGGGCGACGTAGGTCGGAGTGTCGTAGCCGTAGTATTGGTTTGGGTCCATGATTCCCGATTATAAGCGTAACCGCTAATTCACACAATTCGCACACTTAATTGCACATGCTTTTAGTTTATCGTCCAACCCCCTAAAATAGAGGTAATGGATGCAAAGGACGAAATCAAAGCGAGGCTCGGGGTTGAGGAGGTAATCGGCGAATACCTCGAGCTTCGTCGTTCTGGTCGTAACCTCAAAGCGATTTCGCCATTTACCAACGAGCGGACGGCGAGCTTTATGGTCAGTCCGGAAAAACAGATCTGGCATGATTTTTCATCTAACCAGGGCGGCGACATTTTTAGCTTCGTCATGCAGATGGAAGGCATTGATTTTCGGGGCGCCATCGAACTTTTGGCACCCAAAGCGGGCGTTGATTTGTCACAGTACGGAAGCGGCGGAGCAACGGCTGCACGCAAGAAAAAACTTGGCGAAATCATGACGCTGGCGGTTCGGTACTACCAACAATCTCTGCTTAAGAATCAGACGGCACTGGATTATGTGGTGAAAAATCGTGGCTATGGTAAGCAGGTCATCGGTGACTTTCAGATTGGCTACTCGCCATCATCCGGCACAGCACTTCTGAACTTTTTAAAGAAGAAGAAATATAGCGAGAAGGATATCAAAGATGCCGGTCTGATAACGAATGCTCGCGGTGCGTGGCGAGATATGTTCCGTGGACGCATTATGGTGCCACTGCATGATGGACACGGCAAGCCGATTGGCTTCACGGCACGTGTCCTTGATGATTCGTTGCCTAAATACATCAATACGCCGCAAACTTTGCTCTACGACAAAAGCCGTCACGTGTTTGGACTGCACCTTGCCAAAGAAGCCATTCGCAAGGAGGGTTTCGTCGTATTGGTTGAGGGGAATATGGATGTTGTAGCCTCGCACAAAGCAGGTGTTCAGAATGTTGTCGCCACCGCCGGAACAGCCATGACGGCCGAACATCTCAAGCAACTCAATCGGCTGAGTGAAGATGTTCGTTTAGCTTTTGACCAAGACCGTGCCGGGCTGGCCGCAACCGAGCGCGCCATTCCGATCGCCCAAAATGTTGGCGTGCGCCTCTCGATTATCGATATGGAAGGTGGCAAAGACCCGGACGACATGATTAAGCAGGACCCAGACAGCTGGGGGCGCGTGATTCAAAAATCGCAATACGTTATGGATTGGTTGGTGGGGCATTATCAAAAGATTCTTGATCTTAGCACCGCCGAGGGTAAGAAAACCTTCACTGACAAAACCCTGGCTGTACTGGCAAACATCAAGGACCCGGTTGAACAACGGCATTATGTGGGTGAGATTGCCAAGATAGTGAACGTCAGCGAGGACGCCGTACAGGCAAAGCTGAGCGGGCAGAAGGTTAACGAAAAGAAACGTTTCAAGAAGCCTAAAAACGAAAAACTACACGAGGTAGCCAAGACACAGGCGCATTCGGCGTATCAGGATTTGCTCCTGGGGCTTAACCTGGTGCACCCGGACGTGCGAGACAGTCTCAAGAACGTGACGGCAGACTTATTTGAAGGCGAGGCGCGGCAAAAACTTGCTCAGTATGTGCTTGGTGGTATAGACAAATCAATTACCGAAGTACCATCAGATTTGCAACAGATAGAGGACTATGTCAAAATAGTGTTATTCAAAACAGAGGAGCTGTATGACGACTGGTCCGACACCGATCGATCGATCGAAGCCATCGGCCTAGCGCACAGACTCGCTCGTGATCACGCCAAAAAACGCAAACAAGAACTGTCTGCTGCCATAGCTGAAGCTGAGGCAGCCGGTGATGATAAAACCAAAGACGCACTACTGCGTGAATTCAACGCACTAATTACGAAGGGTTAACTACTACATGCCAAGAGCCAAAAAAGACGCCAAAGAAAAGCCGTCTAAGAAAGCTGCTGCCAAAAAGCCAGCTAAAAAAACCGACGCAAAAAAAGCGCCCGCTAAGAAACGTGGCGCAAAGAAGGATGCACCGGCTGATGAATTTGATTTCGCAGCCATTAAGGAAGCGATCGTTACAGAAGCTGTGAAAGCAGGGGAGTACGACTCTAAGAAGATTTACGATAAGATCCCCGACATTCCAAGCAATACCGATGTGCTCGACGAACTCTTCACCGAGCTCGCAGACAAGGGCGTTCGCATTGCCGGCAAGGATGATGACTGGGACGAAGAAGAGGACGACGAAGAAGAGGCCGCCAAGGTTAACGAGTCGTATATTGATGACATTGCAGATGACTCCGTCCGCTTGTACCTGCGTGAGATTGGTAAAATTCCACTCTTAAACCCAGAAGAAGAAATCGCTTTAGCACGCCGCGTAGTAGCGGGTGAGAAGCAGGCCAAAGATGAAATGGCAGAAGCGAACATGCGTCTGGTTGTTTCGATTGCCAAGCGTTACGTTGGTCGTGGACTCGACCTACTCGACTTGATTCAAGAAGGTAACACCGGTTTGCTCCGCGCCGTCGAGAAATTTGACCCGGATAAAGGCTTTAAGTTCTCAACCTATGCTACCTGGTGGATTCGACAAGCGATTACCCGTGCGATTGCCGACCAAGCTCGTACCATTCGTATCCCTGTTCACATGGTTGAAACCATCAACAAACTGCTCCGAACTCAGCGCCGTTTGACGCAAGAGCTTAACCGTGAGCCAACCAACGAAGAAATCGCCAAAGAAATGGATCTGGAGATTGAAAAGGTTGAACACATCATGAAGATTAAGCAGGACATCAGCTCGCTTGATGCCAGCGTTCGTGATGATGAAGAGGATTCCGTACTTGGTGACTTTATCGAAGACGAAGATACCGTTACCCCTGAAGAATCAGCCACCACACAGCTCCTCAAAGAGCACGTCAAGGACATGCTTGGTATCCTCAGTGATCGTGAACAAAAGATTTTGAAGATGCGCTTCGGTCTCGAAGATGGCAAGAGCCATACTCTCGAGGAAGTAGGGCAAGAGTTTAGTGTGACTCGTGAGCGTATTCGTCAGATTGAGGCGAAGGCTCTTACGAAGCTGCGTAAGCACAAAGACAGCAAACGTCTCCACGACTACCTGAAATAAGGGTATGAGGGAAGGTGACTCCTTCCCTCATCGTTGCTTGGCTTCTGCTCCTATCCCAAATAGGTGCTGTTGAATGATGAACAAGTAATAATTCAACAGACATATAAATTACTCCGCGCAACCACTACTTTACAGGGGTAGATTGATTGACTAGTTAGAGCAAAAATCGTATAATATGCGCACTCTTCGCATCTCGTTTGTGTGAAGCGTACACCACAATTCGTACCACTGGGGGAGACCCCACCTATCAGGAGGGGATTACCCCATGCACATCTTCGTTGCCGATGGCGTTCTGACGAGCGCTGTCACGACACTGGCGTCCGTCATCAGCACCTGGCCACAGGCCATCCCGGGGGGAGGACTGACCTTTGCCTCGGCGAGTCCGAACAACTTGCCGTCGATGGTTCGTGGCGGGCACTACCTGTACCCGCACTACGATCCCTTTGCGCTCGAGTACTTCGACAGCTACTCGTGCTGCCTCTGGGAGGTCGACGGTGACAGCATCAAGTCGATGACCAACCGTCAGTTCTCGTTGCCCATCGCACGCCTCGCGCCGTCACAGGTCGAGGAGACGGGTCTTCAGGAGCCGCTGAGCGTCAACTGGCTGCTCATCCAGCAAGGGGACGATGACTTCATCGAGGTCCACTTCAAGGGAGGTCGCTTCTGGCGACCGGTCGGCATCGGGGACATCGACATGCCCGGCTGGGAGCTGCACACCGAGGACGGTGAGCTCTGTGGCTTCAACCCACTCGTTCCGCGCGCTCCAGCGCGCGAGCTCGACTGGGTCGCACCCGCACCCGCACACGCCTGAGTCGGGTGGGGGCTTCGGCCTCCACCCACACGGGTCACCCCAGTGGTACATACAACTTTTATGACTTTTTCATCGACTCCGGCATAGCCGTGGTTTTCACATTTCGAGGCATCTCGTGATAATCGGGGCGACGTCGAATGCCTTCATCCAACATCTTAAACATCTGTCGGAAGCCCTCGGCAATTTGGGGGCTTTCAATAATCATGCCCATAACCTCGTCTCCAAAGGAGATTATCGAGAGTTTATCGCCATACGCAGACCACTCAACAGGCGCGTCGTAGTCGCATTCATCAATCCAGGTGCGCGATAGTTGCATGAGTTCATCTGATTGCGCAATTGGAATACGTGGGCCGGGTTCGGGGTTGGGGAGCTCTCTATCTTGAGTGATTGCCCGACGTGGAATGTTATTTGCTGGGAATTTGTTGCGTATCAGATGCAGCTCGTTGTCCGCAAAACCACGAATATCAGACGTGGCGCGGAGGTAAACCACCTCTTTGCCTTCGCGGATTTGATCGTCATAAATGGCTTTTAACCCCTGTACGCCTTGGAAGTGTCGCACCCCCGGTCTTTCGTTGTGTTCCAGATAGGCCTCCTGGAGACTACTCATGCTGGCCTCTACCTTGCGTCGCTTGAGTTCTACCTCTGATAATTCTTTTTCTACTACGTCAAAAAGGGCAGATGGGTTAAGCGCCCAGTAGTGAATTTTCTTCTTTATATCGTCTTTGCGGGCCAGCCCCAATTCCTCAAGCTGATCAAGGATTTTATAGGTGTTCGTGCGGCTTTCACCAATCTGTTCCGACAGCTCGGGAGGGGTGATGGGGGAGTGTTCAATAAGGGCTGCATAGGCCTTGGCCTGCGCCTCTGTTAGGCCGGTGTTTGTGAGGAGTTCGATATCCATGAGATAATGATAGCATATTTTATACAATTTGTGAATACTCAATTCACAAAACAAGAATGAACAGATGAGTAGATTGCAAAACTAGAGAAACATGAATTGACAAAACTAGGCGCAAGTGGTATAATGCCTCTCGACTGTTCGCACTACCGCGAATGGCAGAACCTTTCAGTTTTGGGAAGGAAGAGAAGAGGATGGACACCTCCGATCAGATCATGCACAACGTCCCCCTGCCCGGGGACCCGATTCGGGGCTTTGACCCCATGGCTGCCGACCGGATGCCGATGAGCGTCCTCTGGCAGACCAACCGCGGGCTGGCTCGCTTGGTGGAACACCGCCGTGTTGAGCCGAACGTCGTGCTCAGCTCGGAGTTCGTGCCCACGCCGGGTGCGACTGCTCGCTTCGTCAACAGCACCCTGGGTGCCGTGCGCGTTGAGCAGACCATCTACCGAACCGGTCACACGGTGCCGCGGCTCTGCCCTCATGGGGCCGGCTGCAACCACCCGCACTTGGCACGCCTGGGTTTTCCGTCGATGATGCAGCTCAACTGCGCGACGGGCAATGCCGTGCGTCCCTTCATCGCGGAGGGCGTCGAGACCATCCCCGAAGCTCGCTACATGTTCGTGCCGGCGTTCCCCAAGGACGCTTCGGCGCGTGACGATGTGGTGATGATCGAGGAAATCGGTCGTGACGACTTCGAGGAGGTGGTCATGGGCGACCTCGGCCTCGTAATCATGCGTAAGCTCCCCAACGCCCATGCGGTGGTGGTGAGTGAGCGCTGGTTGCGCAAGACCGGTCTGCACACGCTGCACGCCGGCTACCACGGCAGGGTCACCTTCGGCATCAACGCCGCCGACGCCACCCTCGGGCTGGCCAGCTTCACCGTTCCGGCGGGGGAGCACGGCGCGGAGGAGCGCTTCTTCATCGTGTTCTGCACGGAGAGGGAGAACCTCGGACGGCGCACCAGTGAGCTGGCACGTCCGCTGGCCACCGCGTTCGACATCATCGTCGAGTCGCGGGGTGTCAACCCGGAACTCCTCAAGGGAGTGGCGGTGAACGTGTCGCTGGGCGCGAGCGCGAAGCTCGAGCACTTCCGGCACGACATCACCCTGCCCGCACCGGAGTACAACGGTGGGCCGAACAAGATGGCGCTGACGCTGGCCGCCTCGATGGGCATCACGTACGACGAGTACAAGATGCGCTACGAGATCACCCAAGGGGTGATGGCTGGCGACGACGAGGGTGTCGATCGCAGTCAGATCATCACGCCGAGCGACGTGATGAACGAGCAATACCCCGGTGCACTCGAAGGTGGCTACGTCTACGGCGCCAACGAAGTGACGGGTGAGCTCGAGCGACGCTCATCGGCGGGGTGCCCCGGCTACGGGGAGCTCTGCCACCTGGACTACCGGGCCATCACCCGGGACACCGTCGAGTTCCAGCTGGAGCGCTTCGGTGTCGTCGTGCAGTTCGACGAGTCCCGTTCGGTCGACCCTTCCGACCCCGAGAATGCCTTCGCCAGCCACCGCAACGACCGGTTGGCCGGCATCGAAGGCTCGCACACGGCGCGGACGTTCTGCGGCGTGAGCATCGTGCTCGACAGCTGAGGCCCGCCTCGGCAGACGTCAGGGCACACCCGGCCCGAGTCAGGGCGCACTTCGGTGCGTCACTGGCTCGGGCCGTTGTCATTTCTGGGGCAATTTATGCAATCTTGGGTTATTGGTTATACTGTTGGCATGCAACAAGAAACAGAGTTAGAGCGAACGTTTTTGGCACGTGTTCTGCCCTCGGCAGTCCAGACTGTGCAACCAATTCATATCACCGACACGTACTTCCCGGATTATTTGGCGGCCAACCCGAAGCTTCGGCTGCGCGACAGTGAAGGCTCCTACATGATTACCAAAAAAGAGTCTGTCGATGGTACTGACTACTCGAAGCAAACCGAATCAACCATTCAGCTTACCAAAGAGGAGTATGAGTCGTTGCGTGTGGGCAGCGACCGTGTAATTGAGAAGCTACGCTACATCACGCCACTGGGTGGCTTGAATGCGGACATTGATGTTTTTCAGGGTGACTTAAAAGGCCTGGTGTTGATTGAATTTGAGTTTGCGACCGAGTCAGAGAAGGCAAGCTTTAAACCACCACACGAGTGCCTCGTCGATGTTACACAGGAACGATTTATTGCCGGGGGATATCTCGCTGGGCGGAACTATGACTACATTCGCAATCGGCTTAAAAAGTTTGGCTACGAGCCCTTGGGCTAGATTCGCGTTATACTAGAGCGGTAGAAACGAGAGAACTTGTGATGGAACTTCCCAAAAAACCACTATTTATTGGCTTAGCCGGCACCCTGAATGCGGGCAAAGATAGCTTTGGTGAACGACTTGCTGAGCAGCACGGCTTTCTGCATATGTCGACCAGTGACATGATTCGTGAAATGAAGCGCCGTGAGTTCGGCGCCGATTCGCCCGACGCATTGCTCAAGAGAAACGATCCGTATATCAACAAGCTGCGTGCTGAGCGCGGACCAGGTTTTCTGATTGATGCCGTTCACGACGAGTGGAAGGCCAACAAAGACCGGTATCCCGGTGGCTTTGTAGCCAGTGCGATGCGCGCGATAGGCGAGGCTGAAGCGGTGCAGGCGCTTGGCGGCATGATTGTGTTCGTCGATGCCGACCCGCAGGTCAGATATGAGCGCTCACAGGCACGTAACCGCGATGCGAACGAGCAGGGCAAGACCTTCGATGAATTTATGGCTACCGAACGCTCTGAAATTGATGTCGATCCAAATGATAAAGCCGTGCAAAATCTCACTGCCATGAAGGAAATGGCTGATTTGGTCATCCTTAACAATGGCAACGACATTGAAGCTTTCAAGGATGATGCCGAAAAAGCACTACTCGATTATCTCGCCAACCACTAAAACGCCCATGCTTTGAGACTCTCCATACCTCTGTTACTGTGAGGCTATGGCAGAGAACCAGCCAGCACCATTTACGGATGAAGAAATTGCTCGTCGGGAGCACCTTTCAGATATTCGAGCGCGCGTAGAAGAAGACGAGTTTGATGAGCTTGCGGTCGAAGAAGCGCGCTTTGTAGCAAACGCGATTATGACGCGATATCGAAGGCAGGTGTCACGCCATCAATTTGACATCCCCCCTGTGAATGCTGTGACTGACGGTGCGCGCTGGATGATGAATGAAGCCGGGCGATACCCAACGCTTGAAGGACGAGAGCAAGAGTTTGATATGTTTTGGGTGCACCGAATTGGTGCTCTTGCCGCGCAGCGCGTGTTCCAAGAACATCCGTACGATAAAGAGTTGGCTTGGCAATACCAACGTTTAGCGCAGATGCACGATGAAGCGGGAACGGGAATCGTGAAGAGCAATCTCCGTTTGGCGATAAAAATCGCGCGCGAATATGCCCAGACGAGCAGCCACGATCTTGAAGATGTCATCTTAATGGCTCAACCGGGGCTCGTGAATGCATTCCATAAATTCGATGAGACCATTGGTACAAAGTTTTCGACCTACGCCACGCGTTCGATTGAGCGCTCGATATGGCGCGAAGCCGATCGTGAAAAGGCAACAAATACGCCTGAGGCAGTACGTAAGGAAGTATCGCGCATGCGGCGTCGGCAACGCATATTCGAGCAGTCACACGAGCGACTTCCGAGCGACGAAGAGTTGGCCGAGTTGATGCATATGAGCGTTAATGACATTCGAGAGTTGCGCGTAGCGGACGCAAATTGGCGCGGTCATGTGCGGCTCGATAAAACCCTTGGAGACGACACTGATGGCACAACGCGTGGCGAGTTGATGGAAGAGGGTACCGCCGAAGCAGCTCGTAACTCGGTTGAATCTCTTGATGTATTGCGACAATTTAGAGCTCGGGCGCTTGAGCTTGAACTCAGCGAGCTACAAATTGTACTCATTGCTGCAAGTGCCGGTCTGGTTGATGGTGAAACAAAGCAGGCAGCGATAGACGCTCAACCCGGTAGGTTGACCAAGGAACACATCGAACGCCTTGAGCGCGTGGCGCGCAACAAGCTTGCCGAGGACGATGAGATTGTTGCCATGCTATCGGTTGCGGTAAGCGTCTAACATGAGAACAGTGGGAAATGAAGGTATAATCAAACTACTATGCAAAAACCTGAGCGGGTGGAGCGCGTACAAGAATCGGCACTAGCGTGGTGGGAAAGACGGTCACAACGAACACGGCGAGTTCTCGGTACAACTGCAATGGCCGCAGCTGCGAGTGCCGTATTTGGGTTCTTATGGTTGGCGATTGAAGAAGACAGACAAGACGCGGCTTCAAACACTACCGTCCCGCCAACTGCTCCACCACCGGAAACAGCATCGACTACGACAGTACCGCCACGTGTTATTCCATCGGTTGAGCGCCCGATATCAGCACCGGTATTTGGCGATGGTGTAGCGGACATCGATTTGTCGGCATTGGGTGAGACCTTCATGGTCGAACTGGATGCGCGGGGAGAATACACGCCAAATCTGACACTCGACTGTATTCGGGGCCCGATTGTTGAGGTTGAAGAGGGCGACAGCATCTTTGGCATCGGCCGGGCGTATTACGAAGGCGACATGACTGGCTATCTCGAGGGGCCGCGGGTGGACATCGTGACGGGCCGCCTGAACATTGCCGAGGGGGTGGTTGAAGAGCTCGATGACGTGATACTGCCAGGAGATTCTGTGCACACGGTCTTGGGTTGCGTGGCAACTGAACACTATTTTGATGACGCCGGCAACTCGCGCCTGATATTCCAGAGCCCACTCGATGGAAGTAGCTTTTATTATCAGTGGGTGACCGACGAAAACGGCGAGCTCGTCGCACGCTAGATTTTGATTGTTGCTTACGCTTCGGTAACTCCTGTTTAACAGGTATAATAAAGCTATGGCCAAAGCAAAAAAGCGTCTGGTGGTTATTGATGGTAAATCGGTATTTTACCGAGGCTATTACGCCATGCCATACCTTTCTACCAAAGATGGCACGCCAACCGGGGGCGTCTACGGCTTTGCGGTCATGGCGCTCGAAGTCCTCAAGCAAATGGACCCGGATTACATTTGTGTGGCCTGGGACAAGCCAAAAACGAACATCAAACGACGCCGCGACATTTATCCTGAGTACAAAGCTAACCGTAAGCCGGCACCGGCTGATTTTTATGAACAAGTTCCGGTGCTGCATGAACTTCTCGAAGCGTTTAGCATTCCATTCTACGAGATAGACAACCACGAAGCCGATGACATCATGGCAACGTTCGCGCGCCAGGCATCAGACAAGGGCTATGAGTCAATTTTGGTCAGCTCGGACCACGATGTGCTTCAGTTGGTGAGCGATGACACGACTGTGGCAACTCTTAAAAAGGGCCTCACCAACGTCGACATGTACACACCGAAGAAATTTGATGAAAAGTACCACATGACACCTGCCCAGTTTATCGACTACAAAGCCCTGCGCGGCGACCCAAGCGACAACCTGCCGGGCGTTGCCGGAGTGGGCGAGAAGACTGCCACGCAGCTGATTACCGACTACCAATCACTTGACGGTGTGTACGAGCACCTGGATGAGATTAAGGGTAGCTTGCAGACCAAGCTGCGCGACAATAAAGAGCTGGCCTACATTACACAGAAACTCGTTGTGCTTGATAAAGAAGTGCCCATTGAACTTGAGTGGGAGAAGGCTGAAGTCACGAACAATAACGGTGCGCGCGTGGCCCAAATATTGCGTGATCTCGAGTTTAAGTCACTACTCAACCAGTTGCCGGACTCAATGAAGCAATCAGCCCAAGAAGTTGCAGCCGCCAACGAATTCACGATTACCGCCAAGGCAGTTGCCGTGAAAACAAAAGCCGATTTAGAGAAGATTCCCAGCACCAAACACACCGTCATGCACACCTACACAGCCGGGCCGGTGAACACAGATTTGAAGGTCCTGCTGGTCAGCCCGGACCCAAAGACGGTCTATGTCATAAACCTCGACCAAATCGGCATTAGCGACGTTGTTCACGCCCTCACGGACATCGTAAAAAACACGCACGTTATTGCCTACGACAGCAAAGCGGTGGTCAAAAGTTTGATGCAGGCCGGCATGGGCGAGGCGACCGTGCAGCACGACGTACACATGGCGGCATTTCTGATTAACTCACTCATGCGTGATCTGTCGTTGTCGAGCCTGGCTATGAACGAGCTCGGCTACGAGGGAGAGAAGTTTGAGGACATGTCACCCGAAGACGTCATCTTGCGGGCAGATTTGATTGCCTCGATTGTCTGGGCGATGACCGATGCCCAGAAGAAGCGATTCGATGAGCTGACAGAGATTAAGCGAATCGCCAAGAACATGGAATGGCCACTGGTTAACGTGTTGGCTCGCATGGAGATTGAGGGAATTCGTCTTGATACCAAGTTCTTGGCCACCATGAGCGACGAGCTGGGTGACAAAATTGTTGATATTGAACAAGAAATTTATGGCCATGCCGACCAAGAGTTTAATATTTCATCGCCGAGTCAGCTCGCAGATATTCTGTTTGAGAAGCTGGGTTTACCATCAGCCGGCGTTAAGAAGGGCAAGACCGGTTTTTCGACTGCCGCATCTGAGCTGGATAAACTGCGTGGGCAGCACCCGATTATTGATTTGATTACCAAGTACCGCGAGTTTAGTAAGCTCAAGAACACCTATGTCGACCCGTTGCCGGAGCTGGTGGATGAAGAATCAAAGCTACACACTACGTTTTCGACCTGGGTGGCACCAACCGGGCGACTCAGCTCACACGACCCAAACCTTCAGAACATTCCGATTAGAAGCGAGGTTGGCAAAGAAATCCGCAAGGCGTTTGTGCCGGCCAAGGGCAATGTGTTCATCTCAGCCGACTACTCGCAGTTTGAACTCCGTTTGGCCGCCGTGCTGGCAGGGGATGACGAGCTGATTGAGGCATTTAATGATGGGCTTGATATTCACACCCGCACTGCAGCGCAGGTGTATGGCATCGCCATGGAAGATGTAACCAAAGATCAGCGACGTGACGCCAAGGTGATTAACTTCGGCATTCTGTATGGCATGAGCCCGCATGGCTTGAGCGTGGCAACCGGCATGTCGCAGATTGAGGCCAAGAAGTTTATCGATAAGTATTTTGAGTTGCGGCAACCTCTACTGGCCTACATAGAAGAAACTCGCGTGATGGCAGCGGAGCGAGGTTTTGTAGAGACCATGTTTGGCAGGCGTCGGCCAACGCCCGATGTGAAGTCATCAAACTTTGTGGCCCGAGAAGCAGCTTATCGGGCGGCCATCAACCACCCAATCCAGGGCACCGAGGCAGATTTGATGAAGCTGGCCATGATAGAGCTCGACAAAAAACTGGATGACGATTGCAAACAACTCCTGCAGATTCACGACTCAATCATGGTTGAAGCACCTGAGCGCAAAGCCGAAAAAGTTGGCGCGCTGATGAAGGCGGTGATGGAATCCGTCTACAAACTGCCCGTGAACCTCGATGTAGATGTAGACATTGGTAAGAATTGGGGTGAGATTTAGTGGGTGAGAGCGAATTAATAGATCGAGTTGATAAGAGCGACAAGGTGATTGGTCAGGTTGTGCGTTCTGATGCGCACCAGAAGGGATGGTGGCACCGGTCAGCTCACATCTGGGTATATTCTCCATCTGGAAAGGTTCTCATTCAAAGGCGCAGCAAAGATAAGCGAGACAGCCCAAACTTACTTGATATATCGGCAGCCGGACATCTTAAATCTGGTGAGTCAGCTGTAGAGGGCGCGCATAGCGAAATCCTTGAAGAGATTGGTATCGATGTTCCAATAGAAAAGCTTGAAGTATCTAACATTTTCTTTGACGAGAGGCCAAGCGCCCAGATGCCAGAACTGCACCGGCAAGTACTCTACATGTTCTTTATTGAATTGCCGGAAAATACCGAATTTACCTGTGACGACGGTGAGGTAGAGGAGCTCGTCTGGATGGATTATAAAACTTTCTCGAGCATTTTGACCGATAGTCGGTTGCGAGACATGTTTGTAAATCACGAAGATTACTACATGGACTACGTGATTAAAGAGATTGGCACTCGCATAGCTTGAGTGCTAAGATAGGTGGGTATGAATAGTTTGAAACAATTCTTCTTACGCATACTCCTGCTCGTGCCGTGGGTCTTTTTGATTTGGATGATTGGCCAGGGCATTAGTGGCGAGATGGATATGCTGCTGGTGTTTGTGTTGCTGTTTATTTTGATTCCGGGAGCTATTGTCATCAACTTGGTGACGGTGATTGCTTTCCAAGGGCATCAGGCCATAAAAATGATGCGACAGATGCAAAAAAGTCGTGATGTCGGCAACCAAAAACTCGAGAGCGAAAACTACGCCGACCTGCCGTGGTGGAACCCGAAAAAATGGCGCAAATAAAGGCTGCTATCTTTGATGTGTTTGGCGTGCTGATTAGCAACGCTGCCGACCTTGCTTTCGAGAAGTTGGGTGGCGATAGGGAAGCGCATGCCGAGGAAATTCGAGAGCTTTATATGCAATATGACTTGGGCTACATCGACTTTGAAACCGAACATAAACAGATAGCAGACATGCTCGGTGTGTCGTATGAGGCGTGGCTGAAGGCGATGACCGAGCAAACCCAATACAACGACCAGTTGGTTACATACATCGCCAAGCTGCCGCTTAAAACAGCTTATCTGAGCAACATCGGTGCCGAGAGTGTGGCGCTGATGCACCAACACCTAGATTTATCAGCCTTTGACGAACAGGTACGCTCAAGCGAGATTGGCTTCATCAAGCCAAGCCCGGAGGCCTACACAACTACGGCTGAGCGCCTAGAGGTGGAGCCGAGTGAGTGCGTGTTTATTGACGACTCACCAAGCAATATTAGCGGTGCGGAGGCTGTGGGCATGACGGCAATCTTATTCACGAGCAACAAGCAAGTGATGCGCGAGATAGACGTCTTGCTGACAGGCGCCTAATTTAATGACAGTGCTCATGCTTGCTAACAGAGGTAGTTAAGAGTAGGCTATCGGAATGATTGATTACGAACTGGACCTGCCTTTATCGTTGCGTGTTCATCCCGACATTGCCGGCTTTGAAGAGGTGGTTGCGATTGAAAGTGATATGGCTTGGCACGAGCATACCGGCGTGATGGACGTGCCCTTTTATGGACACTCAGCGGTTGCAGAGCTGCGTTCAGAAGGCGAGGATCTTACGGCCGCTCAAAGTCACGAATTGAGCGTTCTGCTATCGGCGCACTTAAGTGAAGCTGAAATTGATGACCTGACGACTGACGCGGACAGGAACTTTGTGCCGCTGGGGCCGGTTACTGATTTACCGGACGAGTTGCTGCTTGCGCTAATTGAACGACATGTCCAAAAAGTGGCTGGTGAGCAGCTGAGATTTGAGGAGCGATATCCGCGACATGCGCAGTTCTTCGACCGTAAGCTTCGCGAAGCGATTGAAGCGCGATTGGTGCCATGGTTTGCGGCGGATAACTTTGAGAACATTCTCGACTCAGAACCGTGGGTGCTCGATAAGATATCGATGAAAGCACGGGTTGGAGAGCGGGCGGCAGCGTTTGTGACTCGGAATGGCGAAGTCTTTATCCGCCCAGAGTTATGGGACGAGCAAGGTTCGGTGTGTCATGAGTTTACTCACTTGCTCTCGTTCGCCCCTGAGGACGTGACGGAAGATGTGGACCGGGATCGACAGAACGGCCTGCGTCGCTTCCCGATTGCCGGCATCAGCACAGTAGATCACCGATGGCTAAATGAAGCCGAAACCGAGCACCAAAACATGGTGATTCTGGGTCGCGAGAGAGGCGTATACACACCTGAGCGGGAACTTCGTTCTGCGTTGCTGCGTACAGCTCGCCCGGGCTTAGGGCAGACAATGGCGGAGGCATATTTCGCCAGCGAAGACACATGGGGGATAGAATATGACGCTCTCAAAGTCTATGTGTATGATGAGCTCAACAAGGCCGCCTTGCGTGCAAACCTCGGAACGCTCACCGACATCGAGCTAAACTCTCGACTATTCGGCAATGATTACGATGCCCGGGACAGGTATTTTATGAACTTGGCGGCTTGTGTTGATAATCAGGTCGCGGTTGGCGGGACGGCTCTGTCCGGTGCTGTCCAGCTGGCATAAAATGGTTAAGGTTTATGATATGGTGGTTGTCGTTCATAATGGAGTGGTATGCCGGAATTACCTGAGGTAGAAACAGTTAAAAGGGGTCTTGAGAAGCTGATTATCGGCAAGTCGATATCGGCCGTTTCGTCGGATTGGTACAAGTCGTTCCCAAATGACACCGAGCAAGTCGACAACTTTTTGATTGGAGCCCGAATTACAGGTATTCGCAGGCGTGGCAAGGCCATGATGATTGATCTTTCTACCAAATACACATTGGTGGTGCATCTGAAGATGACTGGCCAAATGGTGTTTCGCGGCGACGAACAGTTTGGGGCAGGGCATCCGAATAAGTCGCTTATCGGCATGTTGCCAGATCGCTCAACCCGAGTGACGCTGACGTTCATGGATGGCTCAAAGCTATTCTTTAATGATCAGCGCAAGTTTGGCTGGATAAAATTAGTGCCCACACTGGAGGTGGACGAATTGGCTTTCTTCAAGAAGCTTGGTCCCGAACCACTGGTCGACACATTTACGAGCAAAGAATTTATTGCGCGCATGCAGAACCGCAAAAACACCTCTGTTAAAGCCGCTTTGCTCGACCAGTCGGTCTTGGCCGGTGTTGGCAACATTTATGCCGATGAATCGTTGCACGCTAGCAAGATTCACCCTGCCAGACGAGTACACCAGCTGACCAATAAGCAATTGAGTCAGTTGCTCGATGAGCTTAAAGCGGTGATGATGTTGAGTATTGAAAAAGGCGGCTCCACCGATCGTAATTATGTTGATGCTGAGGGCAAACGAGGTAGCTATCTGACGTTCGCAAAAGTGTTTCGCCGAGATGGCCAGACATGTCCGGTTGATGGCACCATGATTTTAAAGACGCGTGTTGCCGGACGAGGCACTCATTATTGTCCAACATGCCAGCCGGCACCTCGGGGATTTAAATAGTGATAACGACGATTACTGGCAAGAACTCGTTTCTCGCTGCGCAGAAACTAGCCGAACTCAAGGACACCTTTATTGCCAAGCACGGCAGTGGGGCAGTTGAAGAAATTGAGGGTGACGACCTGCGCTTTGAACAACTTTTGCAGGCAACCATGAGCCAGGGCCTGTTCTCGGAAGCAACCTTGGTGATTGTCCGTGATATTAATGGCAACAAGGCCCTACAAGAGGACATGGCTGAAAAGCTGGATAGCATTCCTGACGAGGCGGAGCTTGTTGTGTATGAGCCCAACTTGGATAAGCGCGGAAAGTTATTCAAACAACTCAAGAAAAGTACAGACTATGTGGAGTGCACCGAGTTAGATGAGCGCGGCTTGGCCCAGTGGGCAAAGGATGAATTTGCCAAATTGGGTGGCGAGTTGGGCTATGGCGAGGCTCAGTTTTTGGCGCACCGCGTAGACGGTGATCAGTGGCTGCTCTACAACGAACTACAGAAGTTATCGCTCGTAGAGGGAAAAATTACTCGTGACGTAATCGAGCATATGGTTGATGAGAGCTTTAATGAATCAATTTTTACATTGCTGGATGCGGCTTTTTCGAAGCAAAGCGACAAGGCATTGGCGATGTACCGATCAATGCTCAAAAACAGAGTCGAACCACACTATGTGTTCAGCATGCTGGTGTGGCAGTTGCACATTTTACTGACGGTAGCCTATGCCAAAGATATCTCACCGGATCAGATTGCGCGCGACAATAAACTATCTCCGTTTGTGGTTAAAAAATCACTCGGCACGTTCTCAAAAACCAGTCGGGGTGAGCTCAAAGAAATCGTGAAGCAAGCGGCAACAATTGATATCGAGTCGAAAACCAAGGCCGGTTACGACATGGCCGCAACGGTTGACGCGCTCATCGCCCAGATTTCTACATAGTTGGTGCGCCGGCGGCTACTTTGAGTGCCTCGGCGAACTGCTTTGCGTCTTTGCCTTTTGCCCAAGCAAACCAGTAGCTGAGAAACATCATCATCGGATTATAGAAGATAAATGTTTTGCCCGGTTCGCGGAGCTTGGTTTTCTGTCCGCCCATAAACTTTATCCTGCACTGGCCCATGCTCGTAGTGGCAACGATATCGGGAGAAAGCATTATTCGAGCGATTTCCATGCCCATCTCGTTCTGCATGATGAGCCAGCCTGGGTAAATAACAAACATAGAATTCTTAAAAGCAAACAGCGTTGTGTTCGTTCCTGGGGGAGCGTAATAACAATAGCCACTGTAGATGGGCTGCGGTTGCGCCTGAGCTTGAGGCGTGGGTTGGCTTACAGGTTGGGCTTGCGTTTGCATTTCCGCCTGCTGCATGCCGGGGTCGGGCTGGGCTATAGGTTGTGTTTGTTGGGGTTGGTTTTGAGGTGTTTGTATTTGATTTGGGTCCATAGAATCGTAGTTTAACACAAAAAAGACCCCGCCTTGTGGGCGGGGTCCATGTGCTTGGTGGAACAATTATTTCTTGGCTGCGGTTTTCTTAGCAGCTGGCTTCTTAGCCGGTGCTTTCTTTGCAGTTGCAGGCTTCTTAGCTGGAGCCTTTGCCTTAGCAGCTGGCTTGCTGCCTGATACACCCTTAACCATAGCGCTCAGTTGTGACTTCTTGCGAGCTGCTTTGTTCTTGTGGATGATGTTCTTCTTAACAGCGGTGTCGATTGCAGACTGTGCGCGTACGAGCGCAGCCGCAGCTTCTTTGCCGTTTCCAGCAGCAACAGCAGTCTCAACAGCCTTAACCTCAGTCTTCATTGTTCGCTTAGTCGTGAGGTTACGGCCGGTGCGAACGCGAGTCTGTTTGGCGCGCTTAATCGCCGATTTGATAATTGGCATTAATGGGTTTCCTTTCCGTTATCCGAATGTCTCAATTTCAAGTGGTCACTATACCTCAAGAAACAGAAGTTGTAAAGAGTCGGAACAGAGGGGAGTGGTTTCTACCTCTGAATTATCAGGGGTTGCGGAGATTTGACATTCGTGCTAATGTTTAGCCATATCTACAAAAATAAAAAGATATAGGGCCAAATGACGTGCGTCTCACCAGGGGGAGATTCCGTCAGCAAAAAACTCCATGGAAGGTAACGCCAAACAAGAAGTTGCAGAGAAGCTACGCTCCAGCAGTAGTGTTCTCGTTACGGTGAGCAATAATCCGAGTGTTGATCAGCTTGCATCAGCATTGGGATTATCTCTCATGCTGACAAAACTCGGCAAACACACCACCACTGTCTTTAGTGGTGAAATTCCAAACACCATGGAATTTTTGGACCCGGAAAAGACGTTCGACAAAACGGTTGATGGTCTGCGTGACTTTATCATTTCTCTCGATAAAGAGAAGGCCGATAAGCTGCGCTACAAGGTAGAGGACAATGTCGTCAAAATCTACATCACGCCGTACAAAGCCAAGATTACAGATAAGGACCTTGAGTTCTCGCAGGGTGATTTCAATGTTGACCTCGTAGTAGCGCTGGGCGTTCACAAGCGAAATGATCTTGATAATGCGATTACGTCGCATGGTCGGATTCTGCATGACGCCACGATTGTCACGATTAACGCCGGTGGCAGTGGTGATGGAAGTCTTGGTGCGGTCGACTGGTCTGATGCCAACGCCAGCTGTTTAGCCGAAATGCTCGTAAGTATCTCGGAAGCTCTTGAAGGCGGGATTCTCGATAAACAGATGAGCACCGCATTCTTGACCGGTATTGTTGCCGAAACGGAGCGCTTTAAGAATGAAAAAACCACACCAAAAGTTATGACTATGTCGGCTCAGCTGATGGCCGCCGGTGCAAATCAGCAGTTGATTGCACAGAATCTCCAAATACAAGCACCCGAGCCAAAGCCGGAAGAGCCAAAAGATACATCCAACAAGGGTCCGAAAGCAGAGGACAAGGCCGAAGAAGATGATGACTTCGCGCAAGAGGATCGCACGATGGCGATTGATCGTGATGAAGATACATCGAATGAGCCGCAAGAAAAGCCGAAACACGAACCAAAACAGGAACCTGAAACAGAACCGGAAGCTAAGCCGATGGAAGGTGAGATTGACCTCGAAGAAGAGGGGTCACTCGAAGATATTGAAAAAGCCGTTCACGCTCAGCACCGGAAACTGAATGAAGAAGGCCGCGTCGAACGGCTTGATGAAGAAGACCCTGCCATCCAACAGCTGGAAGACGAGCTGTCGCACGATTCGTCAACCAATCTACTTGATTTAGAAGGGAAGCTGAAGAGTTTTGACCCGGATGCAGTTGAGCAACCCGAAGCCGAAGATCGTGGTCCAATTGGTAATGCCAAGTCTATGGCGGCTACCTCCTATGATCCTGATGACAAACCAATGATGGGCGGCACGTTCAATGCGACGTCCCAAGAGGCGCACGAGGCGTCTGAAGCTGATCGACGTAACGATTTGAATCACGAAATTCTCTCTCATGGCCAACCGGGTGGTACGGCGCACGCGCAAGATATTCAGCCGAGCGGAGAAGTACGAGCGCAGGATATGCCGAGCAGCGAAGAACTGATGCACGACCTTGCTGAGGCTCGCCGTGCCGTTGAAGCAGCCATGGATGATTCGCAACCGGGCGGAGCAGCACCGCTGCAGGCGCTCAACGCCAATCCAATGGGTATGGATAATGGCGAAAGTATGGATTTGAACCTGGGCAATAATATGCCACCAGCACCGCAAATGAACGCTCCACAGGGCCCGAGTCCGATGCCGGCCCCCCAGATGCCGCAGCAGCAATATGGGTCAATGCCCCAGGGAAACCCTATGTTTAATCTGCCCCCACAACAGCAGCAGCAATACCCTCAGCAGAATGGCCAAATGCCGATGAATGGCAACAGTGGGCCACAAATGCCTCAGGGCAGTCCGCCGCCAATGCCACCACAGGCTCCGCCGCCAATGCCACCGTTTAATTAATGTCGACTTGACCTGAGAATACGATTGAAGCTGGACCCATCATGCGGGCGTAGCCTTCGTCGTCGACCCAAATTTTTGCCTGACCGCCGGGCACTTGAACAGTGGTAGGAAGTTCAATTTTGCCCAAATCTTGGCTCACCACCGCACAGGTAACCATTCCGGTTCCGCAGGCGAGCGTGAGACCCGAGCCGCGCTCCCAAATACCAATACGGATGTCATTCTTATCAATAACTTCAACAAACTCGACGTTGGTTTTATCAGGAAAGGCGTGATCGTATTCAACAACAGGTCCGATTTCGTCCACCTCAATCGCGTCTAAGTCATCAACATACGCGATTGCGTGTGGATTGCCGACATCGGCTGTGTGAAAGGTGAACCCCTCGATATCAACGGTTTCATTGTGATTCTTAACTTTACCCACCTGAACGGTTATTTCTTTTCGGTTCTTGCCATCCCAGTCGCCTTTGAGAACTCCAACAGGTGTTTCTACCTCGATAATGCCAGGTTCGGTCATCTCGTTTACAACGGCGAAGCGAATCACGCAACGCAAACCATTACCGCACATTTCGGCGTCGCTGCCATCGGCGTTCCAATAGTCCATCTTAAGACGACCGTTCTCAAGTGCGGTAACAACAATCAGTCCATCGGCTCCAATGCCGGTGTGTCGGTCACAAAGACGAGCAATCGTCATCGTGTCCACCTCACACGGGCCTTTAATCATAATAAAATCGTTTCCCAGCCCATGCATTTTTGTAAAGTCAACCATACATACAGTATAAGATAGATATATGAATGAGTTAAATGGCTTCTTACTAATTGATAAACCCAAAGGCTGGACCTCATTTGACGTGGTAGCCAAAACGCGTGGCATTATTCGCGCTGAAACAGGGGAGAAGATGAAGATCGGCCACACCGGCACACTTGATCCAATGGCGACCGGGCTGTTGGTGCTAGCAGTGGGCAAGGCGACCAAGCAGATTCAGGGGCTAATGAAACATGACAAGATTTATGAAGCTGAAGTGACCCTGGGTGCAAGCAGCGATACCGACGATGCCGAGGGCGATATAACGGTAGTCAGTGATAAGCAGCCGGCGCATGACCAAATTACTCTGGTTCTTGAGAAATTTATTGGGGAGATTCAACAAATACCACCGGCATATTCCGCAATCAAAATCGATGGTCGGCGGGCGTATAAAGATGCACGTGAGGGGAAGGTTGTTGAGCTTAAGCCCCGGACCGTGCGCATCAAGTCGATTAATGATTTGAAGTACGAATACCCAATTCTGAGCTTCATAACAGATGTAGGTTCGGGCACCTATATACGTTCATTGGCACGCGATATTGGCCAAGAACTTGGCACCGGTGCCTATTTGAGCAGACTTAGGCGGCTATCGGTTGGTGATTTTAGTGTTCAGGAGGCGACCTCGATGGAGGGGCTGAATATTGAAATTATTCGCGCATCAATAAAACCCCTTGAAAAAAACTGAGTCATCTGGTAAAGTACGTCGGTAATGATTTCTGCTGAGACGAAACAACAAGTTACAAAAGACCTCGGTAAAGGTAAGACTGACACCGGTTCTGCTGAAGTGCAGATTGGTATTCTGACTGCTCGTATCAACGAGCTTACTGAGCACATGAAGACCCACAAGAAGGACAATCACTCCCGACGTGGTCTGTTACAAATGGTTGGTAAGCGCAAGCGATTGCTGGCCTACCTCCAAGACAATGACTTTGATTCATACCAGAACGTAATTAAAAAACTCGGCCTGCGTCGCTAGAACGCCAACTTGAGTCCGCATAACGCGGATCTGAGCCGTCGTTTTAGGATAAAAACAAATTGTGTCCTAAACCTGAACAACGAGCGGGTTGTTGAGTGGGCGGATATTAAAAAACCGGGCAGTGTAGTTGAGCACAGCGCTTTAGATCTCACTTAATCTAGAGGGTTGGACCTAATTACACCTGCCCGTAACTACAGGAAAGGAGCTCTGATGGGTCAGATTATTAACCCTATGGGCAAAGACATTATCAAAGTCGAGAAGGAAGTTCTCGGAAAGACTTTGAGTATGGAAGTAAATCGCGTTGGTTTCCGAACACACGCGAGCGTCGTCGTATCATACGGTGACACAGTGGTACTTGGTACCGGTATGGTAAAAGACCACGCCGCTGAGGGATTTGATTATTTCCCACTCAGCATTGATTACGAAGAAAAGATGTACGCTGCCGGTAAGATTAGCGGTTCACGTTTTATTAAGCGAGAAGGTCGCCCATCAGACGAAGCTATCTTGATTGGCCGTTTGATTGATCGCCCAAT
Source organism: Saccharimonadales bacterium (SeqCode) (assembly GCA_052031955.1). Classification (GTDB taxonomy): domain Bacteria; phylum Patescibacteriota; class Saccharimonadia; order Saccharimonadales; family JBPEXE01; genus JBPEXE01. The sequence continues at coordinate 654 of JBPEXE010000044.1, read as the reverse complement.
TCGTCCGCTCTGGCCAAAGGGCTATCAGCATGAAGCTCAGGGTATTGCGACAGTGCTGAGCATGGACCCATCTTTCCGCCCGGACATGATTGCGATGGCCGCTGTGTCGTCTGCTTTGATGCTGGCTGGCGGTCCGTTTGAGGGCCCTGTTGCCGGTTTGCGTGTTGGTTTGGATGAGAATGGCGACTACGCTGCATTCCTCAGCCGTGAGCAGTACGAAGAAGGTGGTCTTGACCTCGTTGTGGCTGGTATCGAAACCGGTGTCATGATGGTTGAAGCCGGTGCCAACGAAGTATCGGAAGACGTTATTGCCGGTGCTATTGAGTGGGCACTTGAGAACATCCAGCCAATTATTGAGCTGCAGAAGGAACTGGTGAAGAAGGTTGGCGTGGAGCACCACGAATACTCACTGACCAAGCCTGACGAAGACATCATGAAAGAAGTTGAAGACTGGGCGCTACCGAAGCTCGGCGACAATGCACGTATGGACTTGCCAAAGCGTCATGACTTTGTGACCGCTGTTGGTGATGAGATGCGCGAACACTTTGCTGAGAAGCTTGGTGAAGAGGAGTGGTCTGAAAAAGAGCACGACTACAACGAAGCTTACTCATACGCCGTTCATAAAGACGTCCGTAAGGGTATTGTTGAGAAGAA
>JBPEXE010000043.1:0-3377 GCA_052031955.1 Saccharimonadales bacterium (SeqCode) | reverse complement strand
GTTACCCTGTGTGGGCGCTCATCTCGCGCGTCATCGGGACTGCACAGCAGCTGACCGAGGGCGACACTGTAACCAAAAGGGCAATCGATACGATGCGCACCAGCATGGCCAAAGACAACTTCGCTGAACTAGGTATCAACGCCAAAGAAGGTGATAGTCCGAACGATGAACAGCTCCGAACTTTATTGCTCAGCTTTATGCTGGCGGCCGAAGACCCAGACGCGACGAAGCAAGCCCGTACACTGTTGAATGAAGCAAAAGACCCAGAAAACTTGCCGTCTGAATCTCGTGCTGTCATTTTGAGTGCGATGGTGCGAGATGGCGACACGAAGCTCGCACAATCCCTAGCCGACGCATATGCTGATGCTTCGAGTGAAATGCAGCTGGATATCGTGCACGCTCTGTCAAGCACAAAAGACCCATCCTTTGCGCGCGCCCTTCTAAGCGACGCCGTATCAGAGCATGGCTACGTTCGTTCACAGGATATTCTGCGCTGGATTGCCGTCTTCCTGCGCAATCACCACATTCGTGAGGCAACCTGGGACCACATGGTTGATAATTGGGAATGGCTTGAACGAACTATGCTCAAGAGTAAATCATTTGACTATTTGCCGACATACTGTGGCTCAGTTATTTCAACCCCGGAAATGCAAAAGCGATTTAATCACCTTTTCGACCCACTCAAAGACAATAAGCTATTGAAGCGCAACATATCAATCGCGCGCGACGATATCGCAGCCCGCATTACGTGGCGGCAGGCCAATGAGAAGCTTGTGGCAGAATGGTTTGCCAGCAATTTCGCCGATTAGCATTTAATCATCAATAAATATGTCGGCCATAAACGTAATTTCTTGGTTCGCATTTACTTCGGCTGCCGACAAATGCATGTCAAAGCCGTCAAATTCTGGGTGCTGTTGAGCAAAGATATGAGCAGCACGCGCCATCTGTTTTAACTTCTTGTGCGTTATATAACTAAATCCACTACCCTGGCCCTCATTGTGACGATACTTAACCTCCACAAAGTAGATGTGCTGCATTTTTATCGCTACAATGTCGATTTCCGCCGCACGATTCCGCCAGTTACGATCATAGACTTTGTAATCGTTACCGGTCAACCAACTGGATACCGCAATTTCAGCCAGACGACCGGTTGCGGTTGATGTAATCTTTGACTGGCTTAAAGCTTCGTCGGTGCTCATCAATCACACCGTTCTCTTCAATGGCCGCTTTGTGCTGCTTGGTACCATAGCCGACGTGTTGCTCGAATCCATATGCTGGATAAAGCTCCCCAAGCTTTCGCATGTAGTGATCACGCCACTCCTTTGCGGCAATGCTCGCGGCCATACAGGCTGGCACCGTACTATCGGCACGCACAACAGCCTCTGTTCGCTCTTGGTCAGCAAGGAAATTAATGTTGCCATCAATAATAACCCTATCGTAGTTACGCTTGGAGATTTCTGAGAATATTTTGCGGCATGCTACCTTCAGCGCAATGGTGAGCCCCAATCGATCAACATCAGCAGATTTAACTGGCTGTATTATAACGTGATTATAATCAGCGCTGATTTCCTTCAGTAGTACTGCGCGCTTCTTTGCCGACAGTTTTTTCGAATCAGCTAGGCCTTCAATCGGCTGGGCCAACCCAACCCCGGCTACCACGAGCGGACCGGCCCAACAGCCCCGCCCCACCTCGTCTATGCCGTATGTGACCAAGACTGCTCCAGGGCGTCGGCGATATGCTCAGAATCGGCGCCATGCTTTATGAGACCGCTCAGTCTCGCCACGTCTTCGGCTGGTGTTGTAGTGTCTATCAATAAAGTTAGTGCGGTGCGCACATTATTGCTCGCAAAGGGCTTGAGCCGTGCAACAGCGTTAGCTACGTAGGCTCGCCTAAATGCCTCTGGTCTGCCCGATAGCTGGCCATACTGCTTCTCAATGAGACTGATATTATGCGGACGTGCAATTTGAAAAGAGTTGTTAAATGTCTGGCAAAGCGCGAGATTCGTAATCGCGAGCTGCGTGCCTGTAAAATCATTACTGATCATCGAGTTTTTCCAGCTCCATTTGATGTTGTCGTGCAACACTGAGCGCTTCCGCCAACTGTCTGGCCTGTAGCTCTGATTTAGAGGAAACGATACGTATATCGCCTTGTCCTTTGTCATACTCGACATGAATCTCGTCGCCCTGCTTTAAACCGGCCAACTCCAAGATATCACTCCGTAGCGTGACGCCCAATGAGCTCCCTATTCTAATCACTTTTTGCTTCATTATAAGCTCATTATAACAAAACAGTCGCCCATATGGACGACTTGTTGCATTCTTGTATGGACTGCCTACTTGTCAGCTGGCTTTTCGTCGGTTTCGGTCTTGTCTTCTTTTGGCTCTTCGGCTGGGGCTTCAACAACTTTTACTTCGGGCGCTTCGGCGCTGGATGCCTCCGCTGGAGCTTCTTCGGCGACTGGCTCGTCAGAAATCAATTTCTCTGACATTTGTTCATTGGCTTTATCACGGTCAAATTCTACTGATGCGAGACGAGCAGATTTCCCGAGTCGGTCGCGCATATAGGTCAGGTAGTTTCGGTTAACATCTGAGCGCTTCACAACTTCAATTTTCTCGACGAGAGGAGAGTGCAAGAGGAATGACTTCTCGACACCAACGCCACTGGCGATGCGTCGTACAGTGATGCTGCTTGTGAGCGAGTCTTTTCGCTTAGTACGGATAACAAGGCCTTCAAATATCTGAATACGCTCTTTGCCACCTTCTTTGATTTTCTGGTGTACGCGAACAGTGTCACCTGAGCGAACGTCAGCGACTTTTTTCTTCTTGTAGGTCTCTTCAATCTTTTGAGTTACAGATTTCATAACTGGTAGAGATTACCACAGTTAACTACCGCTGTAAAGACTGATTTGAACTTATGCAACAACTCGGAAGACTTCTTCGAGTGATGTTTCCCCCGCCGCGGCCTTGCCGATTGCGTCTTGCTCAAGGGTTACCATGCCATTTTTGATTGCCAGTTCTTTGATTTCTGCCGGATCAACCGATGAACCACGACTGTGAAGCAGACGCTCTATTTCACTATCGATCGTCAGGAGTTCTACTACCGCGGTTTGGCCGATATAGCCAAACGGTGCGTCCTCGGATTTGCCTGCCTTGTAGAATTTGGCTTCATCGACATTGATGCGATGTTTTTCATTCATGCCTTCAACGGCTTTACGCACTTCATACATCATGTGATCGTCAGGCTCATCGACTTCTCGAGACTCTTCGTCAAGCTTGCGCACCAGCCGCTGTGCAACAATAAGTCGTATGGCTGAGGTAAGTAATGGGTTGTCGCCCAAAAACTCATATAATCGTGCCAGCGCGGCTGTGGAGTCCGA
>JBPEXE010000042.1:0-2653 GCA_052031955.1 Saccharimonadales bacterium (SeqCode) | reverse complement strand
GTGGCCGCTCGGAATCAAAATAGGATCAAAACCATGACCAACCGAGTGCTCGGCCGGATGATGCGCGATGGTGCCGTGCATAGTGGCGCTCACCATCTCAAATTCTTTCCCGTCAAAGTAGCCATAGCTGACGCGCATAACAGCATCTCGGCTATCAAAGCCATCGAGCATGCGACACATCTTCTCCAAACCCGGGCCCTCAACAAAAAACTTAATAAATGTGCCAGGCATGTCACCCCATTCTTTGAAGACAAGCGACACATCGTCAACAACGACCGGCTTTTTGATAACTTTGTAGGCCTCGCGCGCTTTATGCTCTAACACCTCGTGCGGCAATGGACTCTGCAATTCCTCAACATCTACTTTCTTGTGACTAATGGACCGTCCAAGAAACTTCTTCAGCCACTCTACTTTATGCTGGTTGCCGGTTACAAAAACAAAATCACTCATGAATTAATAATATCAATCAATTTATGTTGAATCGACTTTCGGCCATTCCACTCATTGTGCTCGAGGCTAAATACAGGTGAGATTGTCTCGCCCGCAGATTCCATTTTTGCAGCCAAGCCAAAGCCGATTGCATCACGCTTAAGACCGTTGCTATCAACCAGTGTTACCTTGGCGTGTGTACCTTCCTTACCTACCGGTCGCCAATCAGCGACCGTCACATTGTCGACCTGAAAAATTGGCTCTTCATGTTCAGTACCGTATGGCTCCAGGGTATTCATCAGGGCAATCAGCTCATCGTCGAGTCCGCTAAAGTCAGCAAGCGTCACGTCGGCTTTTGCACGCAAGAACTCAAGCTGATTGTTGAGCTTCAGTGACGCATAGTATTCATTCACAGCTTTACGAAAATCTTCGAGCTTGTCAGACGACATGGTGACCCCGGCTGCAGCCGCATGTCCACCGCCATTCTGGAGATGCTGACGTGAAGCATCGATTGCTTTCGCCAGATGAAAATCACCGAATGAGCGGGCCGAACCCTTCGTGATGTCGCCATCAATCTCGAGTACAAAGGTTGGCCGAGCCATCTCCTCGGTCAAGCGAGCCGCCACAATGCCAACCACCCCATGGTTCCAACCCTCACCTGCCAACACCAAAACAGGTGCGTCTGCCTGCGCTTCGGCTTGTTCGGCAGCCTGTGAGTATATGTCTTGCTGTAGTTGGCGCCGTTCCGAGTTCATATCATCAAGCGTCGAAGCCAGTTGTCGAGCCTCTTCCAGACTCGGAGCCGCCAGCAAGTCCATGCTGGCCTTGGCGTGCGTGAGTCGGCCACTTGCATTGAGTCGCGGGCCAAATCGCCAACCTAATACGCGCGGATCAACATCTTTAATATCAATGTCGCTCACCTGCGCGAGGGCGTGAAGGCCCGGGCGATTCGTTTGGCTCATTACTATTAATCCGTAGTACACCAATATGCGATTCTCGCCAGTCAGTGGCACCACATCACAAACTGTACCGAGGGCAACCAGATCGAGTAGCCACTTTTCTTGTCCTTGTGGCAAGCCATCAAGCTTGGTTTGCAGCGCGCGAATCAATGTAAAAGCTACGCCAACACCCGCCATGTGAATATATGGGTATTGTGAGTCAGGTCGCTTTGGATTGATGACAGCAACTGCCTCAGGCAGGGTCTCTCCCACCGTGTGGTGATCGGTCACAATTACGTCAACACCGTGCTCCGCGGCATATTGCACATGCTTGTGCGCCAGCGAGCCGGTATCCACTGTCATTAGCAAGCTAACGCCCTTCTCTCTAAGCTCATCAACACCACGCTCGGTCATGCCGTAGCCATCCACAAATCTATCAGGAATAAATGTTTCAACACGGAAGCCCATTTTGCTCAGCGCCTCGGCAAGAATCGTAGTTGCCGTCATGCCATCGATGTCGTAGTCACCGTATACGGCAAGTGTCTCGCCGGCTTCTTTGGCTTTGACAATACGCTCAACCGCCTTGTCCATATCGGCCATCAAAAATGGGTCTGACAAGTCTTCGTAGCATGGTTGTGTAAACGATTCGACGTCATCAATACCTCGCTGCTTCAGTATCTGCTCAAAAATTTCCCGTGCAGTCATAAGGTCTATTCTAACCTAGAAATTAAAGATGTTGATTAAACAAAAGCTTCTACCGCAGGCCGCGCAAGAACATCACCAAATCACGAAGCACCATCCAGATGCTCGATAACAAGTACCAGAATCCAGCAGCAAGTGCACCCCATCCAAACAGCTTATAGATATCACTGGCGCCTCCCGTAGTCTCCTCGCTGACGAGGGAGGTCAGGCACAAAAGCACGGAATACACGCCAAACCAAATGAGGTTAGTTCTATACCTTTGGGCCGGATTCTTCTTTTTCATCTTCTTGGTTTGTGTGGCGAGCAGAAAAAATCGGGCGGCTGCATAGAACACAAACGGCAAAAGAATCACCGTCACCCGAAATCCACCTTCAGCCAAATCACGATTGGTGATTTGCACACCGCTGCCAAGACCGAAAGCAAACCACCACATCATGGCTCTTATTTCTTATTGGCGCGTTGGGCTTTGAGAACGATTGACTGAAGTTCTTTAAAAATTGGGAAGTGCTTGTTGGTGTAATAAATCTTGGTGTTGCCTTGCTTTTCGCTGAGCAGAAAACCAATTTTTTCGAGACGGCGGAGTT
>JBPEXE010000041.1:0-1796 GCA_052031955.1 Saccharimonadales bacterium (SeqCode) | reverse complement strand
CATACGGTCAACCGACTGAGAGGCAGAGTTCGTGTGAAGGGTTGCAAAGACCAAGTGACCGGTTTCGGCAATCGTGATAGCTGCCGAGATAGTCTCGAGGTCACGCATCTCACCGATAAGTACGACATCAGGGTCCTGACGCAAGCTTGAGCGCAAAGCGGCCGAGAATGAGTAGGTGTCATAGTGGACTTCTCGTTGCACAATCACCGATTTCTTCGATTTGTGGGTAAACTCAATCGGGTCCTCAATTGTGATAATGTGGTGGGCTCGCTCACTGTTAATCTTGTCGACGATAGCTGCAAGCGTGGTCGACTTACCGGAACCGGTTGGGCCGGTAACAAGCACGAGTCCTCGCGGATAGTTAGCAAAGTCGGATACAACCTTAGGCAGGCCAAGGCCTTCTACACTGACAATCTCATTTGGAATTAAACGGAAAGCAGCAGCCAGGTTGCCACGTTCGTGATACGCATTTACACGGAATCGACCAAGATCGCCAAAGGCAAATGAAAAGTCGAATTCTTTATCTTTGAGCAGAATTTGCTTCTGGTCGTCGTCGAGAATTGCAAAAATAAGTGCCTCAACCGCTTCTTCGTTGAGGTTTGTGGTGCCGGCGACGGCCTTCAATGAACCATCAACACGAAGCATTGGCGGCAGACCAACCTGTAAGTGAAGGTCGGATGCCTTTTTATTGATAACTTCTTCGAGCAGTAGTTCTATTCTGAGTGCTTGTGCCACTTGGGTCCCACCTTTCCTTAAACCGCATCCAGCGCGGCGACTCGGTTAACTTCTTCAATTGTCGTCATCCCGCTCAGTGCCTTGAGGTAACCGTCTTCACGCATGGTGACAGTTCCCTGCTCTTGAGCCTTTCGCTGGATTTCGCCACTGGTTGCGCGCTTCAGAATCAATTCCTCGATTTCTTCGGTCACATCCATGACTTCATAGAGTCCGAGACGACCCTTATACCCACCTGGAGTACGTTTCGTATCTTTCCCCTTGAACAAAGTATAAGCGTTTTGGTTAGCCAAGGGCAAGCTTTGATAGCCTAAGCGCTTTGCGACGTCTCCCATGTGCTCCTTATCCTGCGGCAAGATGTGGCCGAGAGTTTCATGAATCGCCTCTGTTTCAACAGAGTCAGACTGGTGCGACGTCTTGTTATCCGAGTTGCGACGAACCAAGCGCTGGCCAATCACGGTGTTCACCGTCGAGGCAATCAGAAACGGCTCAATTCCCATATCAAGCAGACGTGGCAATACGCCGGCAGCTGAGTTGGTGTGGAGTGTCGAGAATACCAAGTGACCGGTCAATGCAGCCTGCACAGCCAAAGTAGCCGTTTCGGCATCACGAATCTCACCAACCATCACAACGTCGGGGTCTTGACGCAAAATTGAGCGCAACCCATTTGCAAAAGTCAGCCCAACGTCAGTGTTCACCTGAATCTGGTTAACGCCTTCCATCTTGTACTCAACAGGGTCCTCAAGCGTCACAATGTTGATGCTTTCGTCCATGATTTCCTGGATCAACGCGTACATAGAAGTAGACTTACCGGAACCGGTTGGACCACTCGTGAGCACCATGCCGTTTGGCTGCTTGACGCCCTTTCGAATCGTTTTAAGAGCATGGCCAACATAGCCCATATCTTCAAGTCTCAGGCTTGTACCGGACTTATCGAGGATACGAATAACCACTTGCTCACCCCAGACAATCGGCGAGATGGAAATACGAAGGTCGACTTCTCGATCACCCACCTGAACGGCAAACTGTCCATCCTGTGGGATGCGGTGTTCGTCGATTTTGAG
>JBPEXE010000040.1:0-17825 GCA_052031955.1 Saccharimonadales bacterium (SeqCode) | reverse complement strand
CTGCGGTGTTGTCTGGGTTAGGATATCTTGAGCTACCCTCGCTACAAACCGCCGTAAAATAAAGTCCTGTTCCACCTGTTTCTTGATCAACATTGCGGGTGCTACCTGCAGTTGTACCATTTGGACACCACGCCACAATGACAGTTGAGCCATACACCGTATTTAACGACGTGCCTGCGACATATGTATTTGTCTCTGGGTCACGACACCGCGTTCTCCAGCGAGTACCACTGCCACCAGGAGCCACAAACGAACTTGTGGGGCAGGCGACCTCTGACCAGTAGGGCTCGCTGGCGCCTGTTGCAGTACGCGACACGCACCAATAGGCCTCAGCTTTCTGAACCTCTATAAATGGCAAGAAGCCGGACGCAAACATTAATCCAAGGAATAATATCAGTTTTGTTTTGCGAAACATGAGCACATTATACCCTCATTAACCGTAAGCGAAAACATAAGATGTGAACAAGGGTGAGAAATTGCTGAAAAACTATGGACAAAATTGACAAAATGTGGTAATATTTCATTACATAGCTAACTCTTAATTAGTGTGAGGAGCCGCAAGTTATGTCAATTATCCATAGAGAACTAGGTACACGAGACGAGGGGCAACCCCAAGAACTTCGAGTGCCAGACGTACAAGTTACCCCAACACCTGAACCAGACAGCGACCACGAACGGTGGTTTGATCGAACGCGCAACCGAGTTGTTTTGGCCGTCGGCGCCGTTGGCGCAGCTGCGGCTGCAGTTCTAGTATTTACAGTTGGTGGCGGAGGTGAAGGCGAATCAGTTGAACGTGATACCACCGAAGCATCAGTTGATGTAACCACCCCCGCAACAACCACTAATCTTGAAACTGCCGGGGTATTTGAAATTGACCCAACTGCAGAACGCATCGATGGCGAGCCATGGCCACTCGCGGGAGAAACTCCTACCGATGTTTTACTTGCATACCGCTACAACATGGAGCAAGCAATTCAGACACGTGACATGCGCTTCTTGGATGTGATGGGAATTGGCACAGACGAAGAAGAAGATCCAACGGCCGGATTGCGCGGGGTTATCAGCGGATGGGCGAGCGACTATCTATACGTGCCCGCTGAAAACCGCTACCAAATGAATGTTGCCGGTGAAGTGCCTCAGTCATTCGGTGGTGGCAACCTGGTGGTTTCCGTTACAGAAGACATCTCATTGCAGAGTGCATTTTCTGATGAAAGAGAATGGGGCATCTACGATGTTGAGCTTGAGTTTAGCGCTAACCCAGAGGGCTATTGGGAGCTCGAGCGCCATACGGTTCTGAATACTGTTAATGGCATCCCTTCTTCAGCTGAAATTTTCGCAAGCGACCAATAGCTAAAATTTAATAAGCACAATTATCACCCCTAGTTTGTATGGGGGGCTGCGCTGTGATTTAATATGCTTATGTTAAATCGATCGCTTAGGCTGCGTGGGATAGTTGCAGTACTCCTGTTGGCGACCACTGGCGTCTTGTCCGTGGGCTCTTTTTTCAATACGCCCGTAGCAAACGCATTTGAAGTGAATTTTGGCGACTATAGCGTCAACTGCTCTCTCTCATATGATGAGGTACGACCAGTGATAAGTATCGCAGCTCCAGACGGTTTAGCAGGCGATATTGATAACGTCAGCGATTGGGAGGACCTGGTAGGGCGGAACTTTACACAAGAAGACTTTGATATTGCCAATGATAATGATGACAACCCGCAATATGAGTTTGGTGTCCACGTAATCTGCACCGATCAATCTGCGCCCGTATATGGCTGGCTATTCCCAACCTCAGACCCAGCTACTTTCATCGGTGGATTTGGGCCTGGTGGCCCCGAGGGTCTAGGTGTTATGGACGATGCCGGCACTCTTTATGGGCTTATGACCGTAAGAGTACCCGACACCGAAAATCCTGAATTTGTTGATGTTGAATATGTAGATAACCCCGACAATGAAGGTGTTACGTTTGCAGGCACGCTGGAGTTTAATGATGAACAAGTTGACATATTAGCTAACCCGAATGCAACCGCTGCACTATTTCCTGACGCAGGAGGGGGGGATCCGGATGACCCCGACAACCCACCGGGGGCGGAAACGGGGGTCTTTAGGGATGTTGCGAACATCGTATATAACGGTGAAACCTATACAGATTCTGATTGGTCGGCCGAAACAAGCAATGACCAAAGATACTATCTAACTGCAACCCCTACACCTGAACGTGAACCACTTATTGGTGTCGAGATTGATTGCCGTCCATATATTCAAGTTGACTGGGCGGTGCATCTGGACGGCAGCGGCCCCTACGGTGATGACCTGAATAATGACTTTAATAGCGCCCTTTCAAGCGACGACTTCACTCTACACAACCGAAACACATCGTGCGGGGAGTTCCCCGAGAGAGATATTCCTGTAAATGTTGCCAATGCAAATGTTTTCTTTGAACTCGCACTCGCCGACGACACAGTGAGAACGATATATAGCGAAGGCGAGAGTAATGAAAACATGTACATTGGAGTTTACTCGCTTGCCGATGGTGGAGCCCCAAATACGTTCTACCAGGACCCTTCAGATACCAACTTCTCCCCAAGTATAGAGATTCCAGGAGCAAACAGTGCCACAGACGGCGATGTATTGGATGTGACATTCAACATGAGTGCTGGTGGAAACAGCCAGGGTGTTGCAACCGTGCTGAGAGCACGGGTTGTGAACGAGGCAACCGTCGTAACCATCGACGCGCCAGCCGACGACGACTCCGGCGTCGCCGACCCAACCTGCGAAAGCTCAAACCCTGCACTCGGCTGGTTCTTATGTCCTGTCGCCGAAAAACTGCTTGATGTTCTTGAGAGCACGCTGCGTGATGGTGTCGTGAAAGATACACTCACGTTTAGCTCTCTTGAATCGGGTACGACGCAGAGAGATTCGCTCCAAAACGTCTGGGTAGGATTCAGAACGCTTGCGAACGCCGGATTCATCATTGCGTTCTTCATGTTTGTCTACTCGGCAATCACGGGTGGTGTTTTGAGCGCTTATGACATTAAAAAACTTGCACCAAAGTTGGTTGTTGGCGCCATAGCGGTGCAGATGTCACTATTCATTTGCATCATGCTTGTCGACATATTTAATGCCCTGGGTACGGGCATAGTCGACATTATGCTGTCTCCGTTACCGGGGGGTAGTGGGGCGAGTGGAATTGACGGAGTATTCCCGAGTGAAGCGGCCCTAAATACAAATGCCCTCTCAAGCGCACTTGGCGGGGTCGTATCGTCACTCGTGCTCATCTTCATCATTGTCGGAGTACTGTTCTCGCTAATAGGTGTTTTCATCATGATTGTGGTGTTCTTAATCCGAAATATGGCGCTTATCATTCTGACCGTAATTTCACCGTTGGCGTTTGTGTGCTGGATACTGCCAAATACAGAAAGTCTCTTCCGCAAATGGTGGGGCTTCTATACCCAGTTACTCGCGCTATTCCCAATAGCCATGGCATTCTTGGCATCCGGGCGTCTGATTAGCTATGTCTGGTCAAACGGAAGCGACAGCTGGGCGAACGTCTGGCTAGGCATGATTGCACTCTTCCTGCCGTATGTGATTGCTCCAAAAATGTTCCAGTTTGCCGGCTCGGCAATCAATGGCATTGTTCGTGGTGTTGATAGCGCCAAGAGCACAATCTCTCAACGCGGCAAGCAAGGTGTTGGTTTTGCCGCAAACTCACGCGTTGGCAAGAAGGTGCGCGCGGGTCAAACTATGTCGGGAGATTCTCGTCTGTCTAAGGCTATAAATAAGGCAGGTCAAGCAGCGACAAACCCAACCGCAGTCATCGGAGGCAAGAAAGGACGTGAGCGACGCCAGGCTCGAGCAAGTAGTCGCTATGATGAAACGGTGCGCGAAGACGAGCGCGCAGCAGAAATTAATCTCGGCAAGGACATCGCCGGGCTTGACGATGCCGCTCGCCAAACAAGACTCCGACAAATATCCATGGATGGCAGTGCAACAAATGAAAAGCGTGCTGCCGCAATGAAGCGAATGATTGTAGATAATGATTTTGACGGAATAGAACGCGCAATGATTGACATATCAGGGTCGGCAAGTGGGCGTGCAACCGTCGATCGATTTAAGCAAGAAAATGCGAGCGACCTCGCAGGAAAAGCTCGTCACCTGTTGACTGCAAATACAGACTCACTCCGTAACGGAAACAACGCCCATGGCGCATCCAGGCTCGCTACGGCAGACGGTGGCCAGCTTGCATCCCAGCACGCAAACAGCATACGTGCGGCGGTTTCTCAAATGCAGGCATCTGGGAACCACACCGATATGCAGCAAATGGTAGAAACATATGACGCGCTTGATGACCAGGCCAAAGCTCGCATGTCTCGTGACGCCAAAGATCAAATCGAGCTGGCACGCTCCAACGTACTTGCTGTAAACCCAGGCGCCATGCACCTTATGCCTACCGCACCTGCCGATATCGCCGCACACAATGACTCTGTGAGACGCGCTCAAGGCGCCTATACTCGAAGTGGTCGCGCAGGCATGGGTCTAGACCAACCTTAGGTTTGACCGCCACCCCTGATAATGGTATAATCTGCTCGTAAATGAGGGTGTGCCGCGAAAGTGTCTTTTGAGACATCCGCGGCGCACCTTTTTTAACCCCTGTTGTTTGGGGGAAGGGCAGATGTTCTCATTCATTAGGAAAGCATCGATGGCTGTGGTGGGAATTGGCATCCTGACGGGCGTATTGGCGTCTGCCGGGAGGCCTGTTTCTGCTCAGGAAAATTATCAGCCCGTACCCCTAGAAACATCGTCGCTAATCGCTCAGACAGATGACCAGACCGACCCACCAGTCGACGACCAAGCTCCAGCCAATTCCGACGCCACACCCGCCCAGGAGGGTGAGGAAGGTGCTGAGGCAGAAGATTTTGGCGTCACCTGTGAGGGCTCTGTGGGAACCATGGGCTGGGTAATCTGCCCGGTTATTCGCATCACCTACGAGGGCTTTAACTTCCTCGTTACCAATGTGCTTGAAGATGGTCTGTTGCGTATTGACATAATGGGCGACGGTGAAGAAGAGCTACGTGCCGCATGGGCTGGCTTCCGTACGCTGGCCAACCTGTTATTCGTGCTCGCGTTCTTTGCGATTATCTACGCCGAGGCAACCGGACGCGTGGGCATGCTTGAGACATTTTCAGCCACCCGCATGTTGCCCAAAATCGCCATTTCGGTGATGGGAATCCAGCTTTCGTACTTTATCTGTGCCTATTTGATTGGATTATTTAACGACCTCGGTGAGGGAGTAACGGCAATTGTATTGGCGCCGGTGCAGGGATTTGATACGTTCGAGCTCACGTTTACAGACTTTGGTGATGGTAATTTCTTTGGTCTTGATGCCGAGATTGGCGAGGGGTTTGTAGATAGCTTCATTGGTATTGCTGCGGTAGCGGTCGTGGGCTGGATTGCTTATATCGTTCTCGAGACTGTTCTCATCATGGCTGTGTTTGGACTGGCGCTGATGTTCTTCACGCTCATCCTGCGTAAGATTTTGATTGTTGCGCTCACCGTAACCTCGCCAATCGCCTTCGCAGCCTGGGTTCTGCCTGGCACCGACCGTGTCTTTAAGCTGTGGTGGGACAGCCTAATTAAATCACTGGCAATGTATCCACTCATCATGTTGTTTATTGCCTCCGGTCAGCTGGTTGGCCGACTGGCGGTTGCCGGTGATGCTAGCTTTATTGATTCGATGGTCAGCATCATTGCAACTTTTGCGCCACTCTTCTTGATTCCTGCCACCTTCCGCTTAGCGGGAGCGGCGGTAGCTACGGTCGGCGGCTTTATTGGCGGTATGACCGAAAAAGGAAAGGGCGACATGCGCGACCCCAACTCAACTCGTGCCCGTCTGCGTCAAAAGCGTCTGCAACGCTATGGCCGTCTGATGGGTGGCGATGTGCGCACGCCAAGCAAGGTGGGTGGCCAGCGCTTTAACATCCCGTTAGGCCCACTGGGGCGCCGCTCGCTTATGCCAAGCTCGATTGCGCGGGCCTATAACCGTATCCCAAGCACCAACGCATCATCCGGATTGATTGGCGACATCCTGAAGGGGCGCGAGGATGTCTCGACTATCGCAAAGACACTCGGTGATGATGTTGTAAAGGCTACGGCCGTAACCGGTGGTGGCTACAACAAGGGCCTGAAGATTCGTACCACAACCGGCTACGAATGGTCCGGCTATAAGAAGCTTGGTAAGCACTACGCAATCGACCCAATGACAGGCCGTATCGCCACTCACAATGGTCGTTCTGACGGCATCGCCATGATGATGGGTGCCAACGGCGAAATGGTGCCCGCCACCAGCAAAGACTTCTACGATAAGGACATCATGTCGCAGGTTGCGAAGTACGCTCCAAACCGCGGCTTTATGGCGGCGTCGATGGAGCACACCATGACCAAGACCGACAACAACAACTACCGCGACCAGCAGCAGATTTGGGATGGCTTGAACGCTTCAAAATGGACCAAGGAAGAGAAAATCAAGATGTCTCAGGGTGTTTGGAACACGGTCAAGGATCAGGGTATCCACCACAAGTTCTCAGACTGGGGAGCTTTCTACGAAACTGCACCAACACCGCTGGTTGACCCAAGCAATGGCGTCGTGAACACCAAGAAGATGGGTGTTAAGTTTAATGACCTTGTTAACTTCATCGATGGTGAAATGCAACAGTACCCAATTCAGAATCAAAAGGCACCGGCCTGGAACGCCCTCAACAAGGGCTTGGTTGACTACGCCACAAAGGTTGACCCAGCCACGGGCACAACTGCTAAACAGCGAGACATTTCAAACCCAATCGCCGAAGAGCAGACCCGCGTCAAACTACGCTCACTGGCCTACAAAGCGCGCAACCTGGTTGACCAAAACCGCCCGGTTGGTGGACCTGGTGGCACACCAATCCCTGCCGGCGATGATGATGAGGTAATTGCAGCCGGCGGTTCGGTTGCCTACGGCTCTAGCGCGACCGGCTCGGCAGCGCGTGAAGCTCGACGCTTCCTCGAACTCTACAAACAGCATATTGGCGACGTGCCTGGCGGCGATCGTGGTGTGCTCGACACACCTCCAGACTTCCATTAGGGGTAGTACCTCTGGTTCTAATTTGTTATCATTAGCGGTATATGGCGGTCTATAAGGTCCCACAAGATGTTGAGGCGGATGATAAACTCATTGGTCCGTTTACGTTTCGGCAATTCGTGTTCTTGCTGATCCTTGTTGGTATGATTTATTTTTCATACGTCCTCTTTACGATTAACTTCATTCTGGTCGCGATTCCGTTGCCGTTTGTTGTCTTCTTTGCTGCCCTGGCATTTCCTTGGCGCAAGGATCAGCCGACCGAAGTGTATCTCACTGCACTGATTCACTTTTGGATGAAACCCAGAAAGCGTATTTGGCAACAGGGTAGTCACCAGCAACATGTGCAAATTTTGGCGCCCAAGAAAGTTGAGCACCAATTCACCGACGGCATGACGAACAGCGAGGTCCGTTCACGACTAAAAACACTTGCCACCAGCATGGATTCTCGTGGCTGGAGCTCAAAGAATGTATTAATTCCGGATGTGGGCGGACAACAGGGCGGCGCCCTGCCGCAGGCAATTTCCGACCGTCTCGCCATGCCGGCAATCCAGCAGTCTCAGAGCCCACAGATGGCGATAGATGATAGCGACGATGTCATGGATGAGATGCACAATCCGGTTGCTCAGAACTTTGACAACCTCGTGAATCAGGCAACTGAAGACCGTAAAGCTGAAATTCGTCAGCAAATGATGCAGCAAGCCAGTAATAGTGATGACGGCGCTGCTCCGGATTACAACCCCTACCCAAATGACATGCGCCAATCGGTCGTTTCACCGGCTCATCACAGCGCCCCACAGCAGACGCAAAAACCTCAAGATGAACCTGTTAATCCAGATGCTCAGGGTGCTATACTAAATCTTGCAAATAACAGTGACTTGAACGTGAGTACAATAGCCCGCCAAGCCGAACAGGCCATGCAGAGCGGAGATACCATTGAGTTGCACTAATGACAGGGGATAGAGCAGAGGGTTAATGGATCCACAGGGACAACCGAACTATCAGAATCAACAGAATCAAGGGGGGCAACAATATCCGAACCAGCCGCCCCAGGGTCCGATGCCACCACAACAACAAATGCCCATGCCTCAACAACAGGGCCAGTTCATGCCAAACCAGCAGATGCCAATGCAAGGCCAAATGCCAAACGGACAGATGCCGCAAAACCCAAATGGCCCAAACCCGCTGCCACCTAAAAACACCAACGTCCCGCCACGCTCAAACCCAAACAGCACTCAGAATAGCCTGCTCATAGCCGAGCCGCGCGACGGCATTGTGATTATGAATGACGGAAGTTATCGCTCGGTTGTGATGACCAAGTCGATTAACTTTGACTTGATGAGCCCGGAAGAGCGTGAAGCTGTTGAATATGGCTATCAAAACTTCCTTAACTCGCTGTATTTCCCGGTTCAGATTTTTATCCGCTCCAAGAAGGTTGATATGCGCCCATACCTCGAGAAGCTCGACAAGATGCGCACCTCACAAGACAACATGTTGCTCGGTCTGTTGATGGAAGATTACATTCACTTTATCGACATCCTAGCTCAAGAAACTAACATCATGGACAAGCAGTTCTATGTGGTCATCCCGTATTACTCGAACGCCGATGCTCAAAAGGCCGTCGATCAGAGCAAGAAACTCCTGACTAGCTTCCTCAAACCGAAACCGCCAGAGCAAATCGTGCAAATCAATGAACCGGATTTAGAGAAAGCCAAACAGGAACTAAAGAACCGCGTTCAGTCGGTTATGTCCGGACTGCAGCAGCTTGGCGTGCAATCAATCCCGCTTGATACCGAGGAGCTTATCGAGTTGTTCTATGACTCCTACAATCCAGACACCGCAACCAGACAGCAAATCCGTAACTATTCCGATTTGACCGCTGAGGTAATCACCAAAGGCACAGGCACACCGCCGGAAGTAGATGTGTCAGGAGTGGGCTCAAATGGCTAAAAATCAACCTGTCGACCCAGTTTCTTTGGCCCAGCAACAGCAGGCCCGCCAGCAGCAAGAAGTGCATGACGAGTTTATGCGCAGTATCGCCGAGCTACGCGACTTTATCGCGCCAAGCTCGCTCGAGTTTGAGGCCGGTCATTTCCGGCTCGGCACTCGCTATGCTCGCACATTCTTTGTCTATAACTATCCACGCCAGATTTACACGGGTTGGTTGTCGCCAATCATTAACCTCGACGAGGTAATCGACATCTCAATGTTCGTGTATCCGGTTGAGAGTAAAGTTGTACTTGATAACCTACGTAAGAAGGTGGGGCAGCTCGAGGCCGGTATTATGATTGACTCAGAAAAGGGTCGTGTCCGCGACCCGGCCAAGCAAGCTGCCATCCTCGATGCTGAAGAGCTCCGAGATAAGTTGCAGGTGGGTGAAGAGAAGTTCTTCCGGTTTGGTCTGTACATGACGATTTACGCCGGCTCAATGGATGAACTCGACTTTGTGCAACACAAGATTGAAACTATCCTCGGGCAGCAACTGGTGTTCTCAAAGCCAGCCAGTGCCCAGATGGAGCAAGGGCTCAATTCGACCGTTCCGCAAATGACCGACCAATTGCAAATTCGCCGCAACATGAACACGGGTGCCATTTCGACCAGCTTCCCATTCACCAGCGCCGATTTGACCCAAGACAGCGGTGTTTTGTATGGCATCAACATGCACAACTCCGGCCTGGTCATCTTTGACCGTTTCACGCTCGAGAATGCCAACATGGTGGTGTTTGCAAAGTCCGGTGCCGGTAAGTCGTTTACCGTAAAGCTCGAGGCTCTGCGTGCACTCATGATGGGCACCGAAGTGATTATCATCGACCCGGAAAACGAATACCAGCGCATGGCTGATGCGGTGGGTGGTTCGTATGTGCGCCTGTCTCTTAACTCCGAGACTCGCGTCAACCCATTTGATTTGCCACACGTCGTCGATGTCGACGACGCCGACTCTGTCCTGCGAGCCAACCTCATCACCCTGCATGGCCTCCTGCGCCTCATGCTTGGTGGCGCTCAAGCTCAAATGACGGGCAGCACAGGTGACGCTGTAATTCAACCAATCACGCCAGCCGAAGAGGCCGACCTCGACCAAGCCCTCATCGACACCTACGCTAAGGCCGGCATCACCAACGACCCGCTCACACATAACTCGCCACCGCCAACCATGAATGATTTGTACGATACGCTCTTGCATATGGGCGGAAACGGGCCACAACTCGCACAACGACTCCGCAAGTACACCAAAGGTTCGTTTGCCGGCATCTTCTCGCAGCAGTCCAATGTTGACATCAACAACTCGCTAACCGTCTTTAACATTCGTGACCTCGAGGATGAACTGCGTCCGGTTGCGATGTATATCGTCCTAAACTACATCTGGAATAAGACCAAAGCGGACAAGAAGCGACGCATGTTGGTCGTCGATGAAGCCTGGCAACTCATGAAGTATGAAGACTCGGCAAACTTCTTGTTCAGTCTTGCGAAGCGCGCTCGAAAGTACCAGCTCGGACTCACAACGATTACTCAGGATGTTGAAGACTTTATGGGCTCGCGTATGGGTCGCGCGATTGTGGCGAACGCCTCAATGCAGATTCTATTGAAGCAGTCTACCTCGGCCGTCGATGTTTTGGCCGAAGTCTTTAAGCTCACCAGCGAAGAAAAGAAGCGTTTGAGCCAATTCCCGGTTGGGCAAGGGCTATTGTTTGCCGGGCAGAATCACATCCATGTTCAGATTGTGGCATCTCCATCCGAAACCGAATTGATTACAACCAATCCAGACCAAGTAGCCGCCATTGAGGCACGTCAACAGGGGCAGTTCGACGGGCAATCGGGCGAAATTGATTTAAACGAGCCCCCAGCGAATCAACAATACTAAGTAGGGCATAACCAGAGATGGCAAGACGTATTTACGACGAGGACGCAGAAGAGGATTTTTATCAACGCGTCGAATCCGAAGCAAAGGCATCAAACAAACGGAAGCGTGACTTTGCATCTGGCCAACCTGAAGACGGTAGTGAAAATTCTGGTGAGCGTCTGAACGAGCAGGAGTCTGATGACTTCATGCAACAAAGCAAGGAGCGTGCTTCAGACGAATCTGAGGCCCTTGATTCATATTTCAGTGGCTTAAATAGTGAGGATAAGGCTCCGCCAAAAGGCTTTGGTCAGAAAATGCGCATGTCCATGCGCAAGCGACGAAACAAAATCCTGTTAGGTGCGCTGGCAAGCATGTTGCCTGTTGTTGGTAGTTTTATTAGCTTGCCATATCAGCTGACACACCTGTCTTCGTTGCTACAACAATTCCACTTCTCGATTAATGAGGATGTTGGTGAGTCCAGGACCCAAAGGCTACTGCGCTACATCAAATACCCTGACACCCCGGAAAATAGGCGGCTCGGCATTTTGGGAAATCGTGTTGCCGACAGGATTGAAACAAAGCTACGAAGACTCGGTGCAGACGTAAACTATAGCGCCGGCGGCTTCCTCGAAAGCTTTGATGTGGATGCGAATAACGCCAAGTTGATTGCCGACCTAGAAGCAGACGGTATGGCTAGGGTTAACAGCGCCCCGGATGTGCCGGAAGGGAAGATACGTTTTGGCCTGACCGACCTCGACGAGGGGGGAAGATTTAACCGCCGCACGCGTGTATCGAATACGAAAACATTGTTTAGAAAAGCAGGTTACGGCAAATTGTCGGCTTTGCATTCTCGAGTCCTTATTAAGAAAGGGGGGTTGTCTTTTAGACCAATGGGCTTGTTGCCACGAGGCACAAAGGACGATTTGGCTGTCAGGGTGAGAGACTGGAAAGAGAAGCGCACTGAGCGGCGCGTCAATGGCGTAGAGACCGACATAACAGTAAAGGCCAACGATGCCGATGAGGCAGCAACCCCCGAGGAGCAAGCTGAACGCGAACGAGTGCAGGCAGAAGCAGATGGCGACAACAGCACCCGACGCTCATTGGTCACCGAAGGTGGCACAACTCAAGAAAGAATCTCCGCCGCACGCCGCAAACTGATAGGTGGCGGCATTGCCGCTGTCGGTGGTGTTAGTTTGCTGTGTACAATTCGTGAGCTCGACGAGCAAGCTGACGAGTTAAAGTGGGCAAACCGAGCCCTTCCGAAAGCGCGCATAGCCATGGATCTGGTTGCAGCTGGTGAGCAAATCAAACAAGGCGAGGGATTCACGGCAGAAGAAGTTGGCGTCTGGACAGAAGAGGTGCAAGAAGTTGCCGAGTTTGTTGCAGTTGAATCAGACGGCACAGAGGTAGTTCATGAGTTAGGGCCCGCGGTAAATGCCGAGGGCATTAGAGCCGAACTTGGCTTGCCGGGCGGTGCGCCCCAACAGGAGTCGGCCAGATATTCCAGTGATCGGGGCGATTTATTGGCTAAGATCAGCAACTCAATGAATGGCTTCCCGGCAATCGATACAATTTGCGGTGTCGCAACAAATCCATGGTTTGGTGCGGCGCTTACAGTCGCAACACTAGGCACATACACTCTTCTGGATGCGGGTCTGGATGCAGCCGTATTGGTGGCTGGCGCTCTATGGATTGACGACCTCGTCCGTATAGCAGCCGGCGCAGAAGTTGACCCTGAAGCTGTAGGGGCAGACCTTGGCAACCATGCGAATGATGGTTCTCGCCTGAACGCCAATGGACAAGCAATTGCTTATGGTGGTCGAGAATTAACCAATACAGAAACTATCGCCTGGGAAAAGCGTCGCGATGAAAACATAGCTTACGAGAATTCGCAAAAACCTTTCTTTGAACGCTACTTCTCGTTTGATAATCCGCGTTCATTGGCCAGCCTCGCTACGCTCCGCATGCCGCAGGGCTACATGGCATCAATCACCGACATTTTCACCTCGCCGTTTGCCGCGTTTGCAGGCCTGATTGCACCAGCTCACGCCCAGGAAGTTTCATACGACTACGGCTTCCCACGGTTTGGTTTTAGTATCGGCGAACTTGAAGACCCTCGCTACGCCAACCCCTACGAGAATATTGAATGGCTAGAAAACAACGCCGATATCGATGAATTAAATGAGACCTTGGGTCGTGACTGTTTCGACCTAGAAATTAACGAGTCGGATACCGCTCCAGAAGATGGTACGTTCGCAACACTCGAAGGCACGCATTATTACGGTGAGGACGGGTTAATCGATCGTTGCTTCGAAGCCAGAAGTGAAGTCTCAAACGAAGTTTTCACCCGGTATCGCTTCTATGTACTCGATAATATGTTACTGACCAGCCTGGCATGCTATGAAGGCTGGGAGAAGTATTGTGACGAGCTCGGCTTCAGCAACAACACCACAACGACTGCCGGCTCCAATGTGAGTGGAAATATTGTGGGGGACCCATACGAGTCATCTGTGGATGTTGCTTGCGATCCGCGCACAGACGATGTTGGCATCCACGATGCATACGTACAAGGCAACCTTGTGCCAATGCGTCTCTGCGCAATCCCAAACCTGCCGAGCAGCGCAGGCGAGAGTTCATCTTCGAGCGAATTCTATATCGACGGAGCTAATGGACACGCAATCGTTAACTCACGTGTCTCTGGTGCCTGGTTTGCATTGGCAGAAAGCGCAAGTCTTGACGGCGTTCAGCTAGCAGCCAGTAGTAGTTTTAGGAGCATGGCCAAGCAACAGGCATTGTGGATTGAATATGGTATGAACCCCACTCGAGTGGCAACGCCTGGGCGCTCTCCACACCAAGCCGGAGCGGCAATCGACTTCCAAATGGGGGGGGATAACACATATGTGCCCACCGCAACCTGTAGCGCACCGGCCACGTCACCAGATGCGTCGTACACATGGTTAAGACAAAATGCTTCAGAATTTGGATTTGGCCAGTATGCTAGAGAGGCATGGCATTGGGATCCGGTAGAAGGTACATATAGGTGTTTTTACATAAATGGTGAGATATAAAAAGGGACTATCATTGGTTTTGGTGGGGCTGCAACTGGCGTTGCAGGCAAGTCCTGTGGCCGCTCTTGGCGAGGACCAACGTCGCGTATTCGACAGTGGCGCGCGATATGTAAACACAAGCGCAGACTGCGATCCAACCTCAAGTGGCTACCCAACAAGCAACGGAACAAACAATGTATATGTAATTGGTGACTCGTTGACCGTTGGGATGAACCGCGACTCGCTGGGTGAACAAAACCTCGATAGCAAATTGAGGGCTGCGGGATGGAACCCGACCATTAAAGCTCAGGGGTGCAGGCCTTTATACAACAGCTCAAATCCCGACGGCTTTCAGGGTGATGGTAGCGCCTGTCCGTCCGGCCTCATCACCGACGCCTTCCTCGAACTTGAGAATGACACAGTCTATATTGAGCGAGCCGCAAAGGTAATTGTTGCTCTTGGGACGAACCGCTATGAAAGTGATGAAGCTGTATTTAGAACAAAGATTGCTGAGTATGTAACACGGCTCAGCATCATCAACCCATCGCTCAAGCCAAGCGACATCTATTGGGTGAATCTTTACGTGGAGGGTGGGAGTCGAGATGCTCGGTCGGATATAATTAACGCCGAAGCTGCGATACTTGGCTTTAATGTTATTGATTTCAATGCCGAAGTAAAACAGAACACCGCCGCCTATCCGTTTGCAGACGGCACCCATCACACCGACGCTGGCTATATCGCAAAAAATGACTTTGTCGTTGATGAATTTGGAAGTATCAGTAGTGGCGGTGGAGGCGGGGGTGGAGACCTATTGTCGCTACGATATCCAAACTTCCCAAATGTCGAGGCGGCCATTTCCGGAACAGAACAGTATATTTTGAGTCGCTTCCCAAGTTCGCCATTCGCGAGCAACCTGCAGTATGTTCGCCAAATTTTTGACGGTAGTGCGCGGGCAGACATCAACGTCAATCCGTTGCTTGTTATGGCAATCGCGAGACAAGAGAATGGCTTTGGTCAGGCAGCCAGTAGTGCAACTGCAAACAACAACTATTTTGGTATTACCTCTGCCACGGGATACCCGACTGTGAATGACTACGCGAAGTTCCCATCCGTAGAAGAGGGTATTGATTACTTCGTGAATAAGGTTGGCAGGCATGTCGCCGACCCACAAGGTCCATATGAAGGTTTGAGCAACTTCTACGAATACTTATCCATCCACCAGGTAGGGTTGATTGCATATCCAGGCGAATACCCAGACAACGCACCCGGTAAAGATGCCGATCCACCATACTTAACCTATGACCATCGAATGGATGTATATACAAGCTGGGATGTAACCCGAAACAGTCACCGTTCGGGATGGGACCCCGAGACAAATCCGCTGTTGTACAACCCGGGAATTTACTACGAAAACAGCATTAATATGATTAATGAGATTATGGGAACCAGTCTCTCTACACAACCAACACCCGGTGCGAATGTAGGAGGTGGAGGCGCCGGTCTTTGTGGCGACGACACATCAATCCCGGGATCTGGACCGGCAGCGGAATACATCCCCGACTGTGGTGCAAATGGTGGCAACGCAGCTATTGCCTGTACGGCTATTAATCAATTAATGGGAATTGAGTACTCACAGCCCAACCGGGCCGCGGCAGACGCCCCAGACCCAGTACAGTACTTGGACTGTAGCGCACTCACCGGCATGGCACTATACAGAACATTTGGTGTGAATCTTGGGGGAATATGCTCCACTGCGTACACCACCCATGAACTGTTCGAACCAATAGAAGACTTAAGAACCATTCAGCCGGGCGACTTTATAGGCAAGGGCACCGGCTGCGCGAGTGGAGGGGGTGGCGGGCACATTGCGCTGGTCGTAAGCTATGACCCTGACACAAAAAAACTCATCACCGTCGAGACCGGGTCAACAAGATACTTATCCGGCTTGAGGGGGATTGGTGGTGATGATACGTATAATGTTGGATTAGCTATTGATGGCAACGGTAGCTACACATGGGCTGTTCGCTATGTGGGAACAAAGAACTTACAACCAGGAGCAATGTAATGTTAGATGACTTCAAACAAAATGCGCGACAAACCATGCAAAACTTAACACCGCAACAACGTGCGGCGTTGGGCTACGTAGTTATGGTTATTGGTGTCATATTTGTGCTCTTTATTCTCTTTTTTGCGGGCCGCACCGACCCCACGGAAACCGAGGGTGATGTCGCACCGCCATTCTCAAGTGCGTTTATTTCGAAAGATGATATCCCGTATCGCATTTCTGACGACACGGTTGTTGAAAACCTTATCAAAGAAGACTTAGCTCACTTTGCCCGAGAAAGATATCCGGATTCATACGGAGTGGATGGAACAATTATTGTGGAGTTCTTCTTGACGGAAAGCGCCCGAAGGGGCGGCTCGGTCACGGCTTTTGACGGTAGATTTGATAGGAGCAAGAATGACATTGAAGTTTCGGTTGAGTTACTCAGAAACAGTCGCATCAAAACTACCATTACCGACAAACAGACAGGTGATTCAATGAGCGACAACCTCCCCTCCAACTCACCGCAAAATCAACTGATTGCAGCGCTACCGATTACGGAAGACCGATACTCAATTCAGTATGTGGCGCCCGATGGTGTGGCAATTCAAGCTTATGTCCGCGATCCAGAAATTTTTGAAGAGGGTCGAGCTCGTATCGCTGAAGAAATTGGCCAGGATGCTACCGACCAAATCACAACTTCTATTAGTTTTCCCACAGCCAACTTCGAAGAAGAAGAATTTATCCAGTAGCAATCACGTTATACCCATCCAAAAAGCTCTTCACAATCGCATCGGCGTCGGTGGTAGTGATGATAGTTTGATGGTCTTTGAGATAGTCGGCAAGGGCCAGGCGACGGCCACCGTCCAGCTCGCTAAACACGTCGTCTAGTAACATGATTGGTTTTTTATCGAGCGCGTCTTCAAGCAACTTCAGCTCAACAATCTTACACACCAATACGATTGTGCGCGTCTCGCCGCGTGAGGCCGCCGTTGCGGCGCTATTGCCATTCAGAATGAACTCGAGGTCCTCACGGTGTGGCCCGCGCGTTGTGAAGCCTCTCTGCAAATCAATATGAAATCGGGACTGCAACTCCTTAAGTAGGCGCGTCGCATACTCGCTCCCCGTCCTATCATCGTCATAAAGAACATCGAGTTGAGACTTCTTGCCGCTGACCGCGCTATAGGTCTGGCTGGCTAGTTTGTTGATGGCCTCGGCCAATTTGCGCCGCTCATCATGCAGATACGCCCCATACTCACTCAGTTGCACATCCCACACGAAGACATCATCGGGCGTATGTGTTCGATCGTCCTTGAGGAGTCGGTTGCGCTGTGCAAGCGCTTTCTTATATTTGTTGAGGGTGGTCTTGTAGCCCGGTGTCAGGGTGGCCAAAATTGTGTCGAGATATTCTCTGCGCGACTCGGGCGAGCCATGAATCATGCGCAAGTGCTCCGGCTCAAACAGTGTGGTGGGGATGATTTTATTTGTGGTGAGTCGCTTTTGGATGACGTTATTAATCTTGATTTCTTTGGATGTGTGTTCGTCATCAATAATCTTAATCAGCACCGATCGTTCTTGGTCATCGCTGTTTATGGCAACAATTTTAGCGGCGTCTTTGTCATGCATAACAAGTGCGCGATCGCCGGCACGGAACGAACTTCCTTTGGAGGCAACCAGTAACGCCTCCAACAGATTAGTTTTTCCCGAGGCGTTTGGACCAACCACGATATTCACGCCTGCTGCGAGTTCAATTGAAATATCCCCGTATGAGCGGAAGTTGCGGAG
>JBPEXE010000004.1:0-31978 GCA_052031955.1 Saccharimonadales bacterium (SeqCode) | reverse complement strand
GTATGCACCGCGGCATCTGATTGCGCTTAGTTTTGAAGGTCAGGTTGTCGAGTCGATCGATGCAGAGGACCACGATGTGCGGCCTCATTTACTTATTACAGAAGCCCAAGTCAGGCACTTTTAATTGGTATTGGGCTTATCGACGACCTTAGCAATGAGGCTTGATACATGTTTCTCGCGGAATTTCTCAAATTCTGAATTCTTCAGACCCTTACGCTTGATGAAACTACTAATTTTTTCTGAGCCAATTGTATGCGGCATGATGACGTAACTTGCGCCCTTCTCGTAAAGCTCTAGGGACTGCTCGGCAGTATCACTATGGCAGATTATAACGGCACTTTGATTGATTGAGTGGACGTGGCCCACCAAGAACGAGTTAGTCTCGTGATCGGCAATTGTCGAGACGATTAACTTGGCCGATTCAATGCCAACTTCATCAAGCAGCTCGATGTCGGTCGCATCGCCGTAAATGTAGTGATACTTATGACGCTCAATCTCGTCGATGACTTGTGGGTCGTAATCGATAATGACAAACTTTTTGCGCATCGATTTAAAGGTTTTTACGTAATCACTCCCACCCTTTTTGTATCCGAACATGACAATAGGGTAGTCAGCTGCTTCTGTTTGCGAAACCTGGGCTTTCTTGCGCTCAAACATCTTAAAGTGGTCTTCGAGGAAACCATATATCTGATCAGCATAGGTAATCATGTAGGTTGAGACTGCTATGGTAATCAAACCAACCATAGCCAAAATTGATAGCGTCTCACTACTCAGTCGCCCCTGACGCTCGGCTAGAATGGCAAAGACCAGCGAGAACTCTGAAATTTGTGCCATGCCGATACCAACTTTGAAACTAATCTTGCGTGTGTAACCGAGTAGGCCAAGCGTTGAGGCGATAATAATCGGGTTAAAGCATATTACCAAAGCGGACAAAATAACGGCCGGCACCAGCACTGCCGATAGGTCATCAAACACCAGCTCGGTGCCGAGGCTAATGAAGAAAACAACCACAAAGAAGTCACGAAGTGGTTTGAGGCGTGAGCTGATTTCTTGAGCATAGGTTTGGGTCGCCAGGCCGACACCCGCTAGTAGCGCGCCAACTTCCAATGAGAAGCCAACCAGCTCAAATACCGAGGCGAGTCCCAGGCCCCAGCCGAGTGCAAACAAAAATAGGAACTCTTGTGAACTGGCGATGAGCTTGGTGAAGCGAGGAAGAATTTCAACTGCCACGACAAACATGACGAGCAGACCAAGTCCCGACTTAATGCCGAGTAAAGCAAAATCGGCACCACTCAAACCACCTTCGGCATCTGCACTCGACAGGAGCAACAGGGCAATCGTTGCGACGATATCCTGAATCAGCAAGATACCAACAGACAGTTTGGCGTAGAGACGCGTCTGTTCCTTTTTATCACTGATGAGTTTTAGGATAATGATAGTTGAAGAGAAGGCGAGCGTGACACCAATCAACCATGATTCAACCTGACTAAAGCCAAGCGCCAACGAGACCAAGTAGCCCAGCATGGTCGTACCGATAATCTGTACCATACCTGCGAGTACCGCTGCCGTACCAACTTCCTTAATGACCTTCGGGTTAAGTCCAAGACCAATGATGAAGAGCAGGAGGGCGATGCCAAGATTCGCAAAGACAGTGATGGTCTCCTCGGACTTAATCAGGTCGAAAACCGTTGGTCCAACGATGATACCGGTGATAATGTGACCGATTATGAGTGGTTGGCGCAGTATATGCATTAAAAATGCAACACCCGTGCCAATGGAGATGATGAGGGCTATTTCATTAAATACAGTAAGTTGGCCGGCGCTCTCAGCCGTGGCCAGAAATTGTGCAAACATAAGCATCATTATTTCACAGAAGTGCGCTTCAGACCACCTGGAGAACTAGGCTTGATTGATGATGAAGCCTGCCAAAAAGCCACCAATAATAATGAGCATACCAAGTACGAGTGATTGAACTGCATTACGCAGTGGTGTGTGGCGAACCGTCAGCCCAATAACAAGCCCATTCCACATAAGAAGAACAAGAGCCACACCAACCGTCGCTAACATGGCTTGTTCCAGTGAGGCGATGTAGACGACCGGGAGTAATACAATCAAGCTGCTGGTGATGTGAGTAAGGAACTGAATGCCGGCTTGCGAGAGTGGCGCGAGCAGACTGTTCATATCGCGGTTGTGCTCGATTTCATCAAGTGTATGGGCGGTAACGATGGTGGTTAACGCCGAGTTGAAGGCCTGCACAATCACTGCAATGAGTGCAGAATTTACAACCAGTGCGCGGTCGTGTGTGCCAATCGTC
Source organism: Saccharimonadales bacterium (SeqCode) (assembly GCA_052031955.1). Taxonomy (GTDB): domain Bacteria; phylum Patescibacteriota; class Saccharimonadia; order Saccharimonadales; family JBPEXE01; genus JBPEXE01. Next base: position 29,664 of record JBPEXE010000004.1, on the reverse strand, counting down.
AAACCAACGATGATGGCGGCTGTTGTTGCCACGCCGGCTTCGCTGCCGCTGATAATCGACAGAAATAGTTCTTTATCTAATGGTAATTTGTATCTTCGAGCCATCGTATTTCGCTAATGCTATGTGCCCTAGTATACTACCTAGGTAACGCGCACAAACAGAACATGATTAATTACTACTATAAAACCAGTCGGGATGTGAAAACCCCTGAGTCACTCGACTCGTTTAAAAAAGGTGCCTGGGTGCATGTTGAAGGCGCCGATCGTGATGAGCTGATTGAGATTGCTGAGCAGTTTAAACTCAACGAAGATATTTTGCTGGATGTGCTCGATGAAAACGAAATGCCTCGTGTTGAACGTGAGGACGATGTTACATACATTTTTACGCGACATGCCTACACGAATGACGACTTACAAATAACCACCGCTCCAATCCTGTTTATCATGGCAGCCGGCACGTTGATTACGATTTCGCGGGTGCGCTTTGTGCGTATCGATCGTTTTGTTGATGGCAAAATTGATTTCGTCACGAATAAACAAATTGAGCTGATGCTCGAGCTATTTGACCAAATCGATGATGAATACGAGATGAAGCTCAACAGCATTTCTCGGCAAATTAAGTCGATTCGCTCACGCCTGCGGGTTGAAGAAATTCGCAACAAAGACTTTATTGATTTTGTAACCATCGAAGATGTGCTGAATGATTTTCTTTCTGCGCTGTCGCCAACAAATTCTATTCTTCGTCGCTTGCTGCTTGGTCGGCATCTCAAACTTGATACAGACGATAAAGATCTTGTCGAAGACCTTCTGCTTAACAACGAACAGTCGATTATAGGCTGTAAGTCGAGCCTCAAAACTATCGTCAACATCCGCGAGGCCTACTCCACCATCATGTCCAATAACCTAAACCGAATTATCCGCTTACTCACCATATTGACGGTGGTAATTTCAATTCCGACACTGATTGCGAGCATTTACGGCATGAACGTTGCGTTGCCATTTGAAGGCACATCATACGCCTTCCCGGCAGTCATGAGTGTTTCGTTACTTTTGACAATTGTGGCAGTTGTTATGTTTCGGCGGAGTCGCTGGTTCTAGATTTCTTCACTGTAAATTTGGAGTGTTTTGATAATTTCTTCGGCTGCTTCTGCATAGTTTGAGTTAGCCGGGTAGACGAGTGCTTCGGCCTCAGCATAGTCACCGAGTAGGTAATAGCTGGTGGCTGTAATTTGGTCATCAACTTGGTAAAGCGTTACAGGAAACTTCCATCCATCTGCAGTCGGCGTATTAAAGTCGGTGAAGTCGCCGTATGTCACGCCACTTGTAAAATCATTCAGACCCAGTATCTCAAGCTGATAGTCGTCCTTAGACTCGTGCAGGTCAAAGTAGGTGGCTGTCGTAACGGTCAGCTGGATGAGGACATATTCCTGGCCAACAGGGGAGTCCACGAGCTCAGAAATTCTGTTGGCGCTCAGGGCTTCTTCGATACTCTCACTCTCGACACCCTCCAGCTGTTTGAAGGCCGTGTTAACTACTTGGTTGCGTGGCCCATATAAGTCGAGACTAACGACGCCCTGGGATTCATATGACTCTTCGCCAACACTCCAACTTGTTGGTAGCGTGATAGAGAATTCCCCGCCGGGGCTTTCGTATACCGTCTCGGTGATTTTACTAGCTGCTTCCTCGTCGCGATCCGATTGAACTTGCCAATAGACAGTAAGGCCAATAATCACTGCAATACCGATTGCAATGTTGATAGCGACGCCACCACGTTGTGATTTGACACCATATTTCATCTGATGGCTATTCTAGCATGCTTGACACCCATGACGGCTTTTGCGATGATAATCGCATCCTTTGCAAAAACGGCCGAGTGTTCGGTCCAAAAACAAAAAACGCATGTGGAGGGAGAAAATTACAATGCCGATTAAGGTCAAATTTGTTTTGACGCGCAAAAAGCGGATTAAGGTTGAGGTAGTGCCGGCTTACTGGCAGGAATACATACCGTTAACTGAAGACGCCGATGAAGCCCAAGACTAATAAAAATCAACAAGCAAAAGACACTTCTCGTCGTGCTCAAGACAACAAGAAGTGTCAGTTATATTTGATTTGCGACAACTGCAATCATTATCCGATTCAGCCGATGCATGGGCATTATGTGTGCCCGAGTTGCAAAATGCCGACGAAGTGTTGCGAGGGAATGCCGCTCGAGGCCTAGTTCTCTGCTTCTGGCTCAGAATCTGTATCAGAAGTTGCTTCTTCACTATCACCAGCGTCACCACCGTCCTGCGAATCCAGGATATCCTGGATAAGACCAATCAGTTCTTCGGCGCTACGCTCAGTAATCTCCTCACCGTTGAGGAACAAGGTCGGTGTGCCTGTGACACCAAGCTGGTTACCTGAATCTAGGTGACTATCGATGAAGTCAAAGGTCTCCGAACTCTCAACATCTGCTGTAAATTGCTCCATGTTCAAGCTCAGCTCTTGAGCATACTGCTCAAAGCGATCTGCGGCCTGTGAAACAGTCAGCCCACTCGTTGCAGCGGCCCATTCGTTCTGTCGCTGGTAAAGCAGGTCGTGCATTTCCCAGAACATGCCCTGGTTGGCTGCTGCTACGGCAGCGCGGTGTGCCGCAAACGCGTTCGGGTGCAGTGATGACAGCGGATTGTGACGATAGACTACAGCTAGGTCATCAGGGAAGGCTGCCTCGATTTGCTTGAGCTGTGGCCAGAATCCGGCACACGCTGGACATTCAAAGTCTGCGTACTCAATCAGCACTACTTTGGCGTCAACCGGTCCTACGACGTGATCGGCGCGCTGTACGGCTTCGTCGCCCTCGGCAACACCGGTAGCAATTTCAAGTGGCTCGCCAATAAAGGCGCCACCGTTGCCCGAATCTTCACCGCCAAAAATAAAAAATGCGCCAATGACAGCAACTATGATTACGCCAATGACAGCCATAAAGGTTTTGTCGTTCATATCTCCTCCTCAAATATTTGCCTATAAATAATAGCACTATTACAATGTTTGCGTTAACCAGGAGCGCAATAATGCCTGCCAATAAAGCGGCCAGCAAGGAGTCAAAGAAAGTTGAACAGAAGGACGTGATTTGGATGGTGATTGTAGCCCTGCTGCTCGGTACTGTCATAGGAAATGTCTACGCTGTTCTGAGCGGTTCATCGGATGATGAGACAAGCGAGATTACCGATGAAACAACTGACACACACATGGCACATGAAACCTACGAAGTAGATAGGGCAACCCAAGATGCACCAAGTGTCAAATTGTATGCCGACGCTGATCCAAAGGGTGGATGGAATCTCAAAATCGTTACGAAAAACTTTGAGTTCACACCTGAGGATGTGAATGGTGATGATGTGCTTGGAACCGGACATGCCCACATTTATGTCGATGGAGAAAAGCTCGGTCGTGTGTATAGCAACAACTATTATTTGAACGCGCTTGGCGACGGAGACCATGAGATAACCGTGTCGCTGAACACAAACTCGCATGCCGACTATGTGGTTGATGGTGTCGAAGTTGCCGATACGATTGAAGTCACCGAAGTTTCAGATGGCGAAGCAACCGTTCATGAGCATGATGACGGCGAAATGCACGTTCACGAATAATCGAGAAGCACTATAGCTATTCAAGAACTCTTGAGGTATATTATTTTTAGCAGTGAGTAACATACTCTTTCTACTATTTAGTATCGGACTTTTGGGATTATCAGCACTCTTCTCTGGATTAACGCTAGGGTTGCTATCTCTCTCTGTGTTTGAGTTGAAGCGCAAGGCCGATTTAGGCAATGTCGAAGCTAAGTTGGTGTACCCAATCCGCTCGAAGGGCAACGAACTCCTGGTTGCGCTTCTGGTCGGTAACGTGGTGGTTAACTCTGCACTCACAGTCGTGCTCGACTCGTTTTTGCCAGGCGATACTGTTTTCAGCGCCATTATCACAGTGGTTGTGGCAACGGTGCTCATTACATTCTTTGGCGAAATTTTGCCACAGGCGTTCTTAAAGAAGAATGGCCTGCGCTTTGGCGCCGAGTTGGCACCGTATATCACGGGCTATTTAAAGCTGGCATCGCCGATTGGTAAGCCGATTGGCCGACTGCTTGATAAAACTGTCGGTAAGGACACGCCCGATATTTACTCAACCGACGAATTGGTAAAGATTTTGGAGGAACATGAAAAGTCTGAAGATAGTGATATCGAAGCCGACGAAATTGAGATTGTGCGCAACGCCATCAACTTTGGCGACAAGCTAGTACGCGATGTGATGACACCGAAGAGCGTCGTAACCGCTATCGATAAAGATGAAACCCTCAGCGCGGGCGTTCTCAAAGACCTGCACGAGTCGGGCCACTCACGGTTTCCTGTCTATGCAGATAGTTTTGATAACGTGACAGGCATCTTGTATCTACGTGATTTAGTTGATGTCAAAAAGCACAGCAAAACAGTGGCGGATGCGATGGTGAAGGACGTGTTCTTTGTGAACGAATCGCAAGCACTTGACCACGCGCTCAATGCCTTTATTCATACCAAGCGACACCTGTTCATCGTGATCAATGAGTTCAAAGAGGTGACCGGCATCATCACCATTGAGGACATCATTGAAGAAATCATGGGGCGAGAAATTGTTGATGAGTTTGATCGCTACGACGACATGCGCGAAGTGGCCTCTTTGCAGGCCACAAAAAAGAGAAACAAAAACCGGATTGTCGGCCCCGGCCGGCCCGAACTAGATTAACTCTAGTTTCTCATCTATAATAGGCGGGTTATTAATTAAGGGAGACCGTTATGGTACGCACCTACATTGCAGACACTCCGAGTAGTGTCGACGAAACAGTACTAATCAAGGGTTGGGTGCAAAACAAGCGCGATATGGGCCAAATTGCATTTATGGACGTCCGCGATCGCACCGGTCTTCTTCAAGTTGTATTGGGTGACGACGTCGAACACCCCAAGCTTGGGCCTGAGTACGTTGTTGAGGTTGAAGGCAAAATCGTCAAGCGAGGCGAGCGCTATATTAACAAGAAGCTTGTGACCGGTGAGGTTGAAATGCAGGTCACTCGGATTGAAGTGATTGCAGAATCGAAGGAACCACCATTCGAAATTCGTAAAAGCTCTGACGTAGTTGGCGAAGAAGTTCGATTGAAGTACCGCTATATGGACCTTCGCACCGAGCGCATGAAGAACAACCTGGTGTTGCGCCACAAGGTAACCAAGTTTATTCGCGACTACTACGATGCACAAAATTTCCTCGAAGTTGAGACACCAACACTTACGAAGGGTACACCCGAGGGTGCACGTGAATTCCTAGTGCCTTCACGCTTACAAGAGGGCAACTTCTATGTATTGCCGCAATCGCCACAACAGTTCAAGCAGCTATTAATGGTAGCGGGAATCGACCGCTACTTCCAGATTGTGAAGTGCTACCGCGACGAAGACCAACGCGGTGACCGCCAGCCAGAATTTACGCAGCTTGATGTTGAGATGAGTTTCGTTAATCAAGAAGATGTCATGAGTATGACCGAAGAGATGCTCATTAAGTTGGTTGAAACAGTCACACCTGAAAAGACCATCACTCAAGTTCCATTCCCACGGCTTACCTATGCCGAATCAATGGAGAAGTATGGCAATGACAAGCCGGATCTTCGTAAGAACAAGAAAGACGACAACGAATTGGCTTTTGTTTGGATTACTGATTTTCCGATGTACGAAAAGACAGAGACAAAAGAAATGCAGGCCATGCACCATCCGTTTACATCACCGCATCCTGATGATGTTGAGAAACTGGAAAGCGACCCATACTCAGTTCGTTCTGTTGCGTACGACGTAGCTCTTAATGGCTACGAGGTTGGTGGTGGCTCAATCCGTATTACCGACCCAGAGTTGCAGCAACGGATTTTCCGTGTCCTTGGTATGAGTGAAGAGCAAATTGAGGCAAAGTTTGGCCATATTATTGAAGCGTTTCAGTATGGTGTCCCGCCACACGGTGGTTTGGCCTTTGGTCTTGACCGTCTCGTGATGATTCTTGCCGGGGAGCCAAACATTCGTGAAGTTATGGCCTTTCCAAAGACTGGTGACGCTCGTGACCCAATGATGAAAGCGCCCGGCCCAATTGATGAGAAGCGACTCAAAGAAGCACACATTAAAATCGATAGGAGCAGCTAGGTGAAAATCTATTTCGCCGGCTCTATTCGTGGCGGCCGTAATGATGCGCAGGTCTATAAGCAGATTGTTGACTGGCTGAAGTCCGAAGGTCATAACGTATTGAGCGAGCATATCGCGTTGCAGTCGCTGACTGACGCCGGGAACGCACAGCCCGCTGATGAAATATACCGTCAGGACACCAATTGGATTCGAGAATGTGACATTGTTATAGCAGAAGTCACTCAGCCATCACTTGGCGTTGGCTATGAACTCGGCTTTGCTGAAAGCTTGCAGAAACCAATTGTGTGCCTGTGGAGTAAACATGCAGAGAAGCGACTTTCGGCTATGGTGACGGGAAATGCCTCCAATACGGTAATTGAATATGACACTTTTGATTCACTTCGTGAAGGTCTGGTGCCGCTCCTAGATACCTAAAAAAACGCTCTCCTTCAATCAAGAAAACTGATAGAATAAAGCATAAGAAATAATGGGTATAATTCGTGGCTAAAGCTAAGAAGGCCAAGTCTAATAAAGACGAGCCGATTAACGACATTCCTGAAGATATGGCGAATGATTTAGAAGAGGCTGTCTCCGCAGAGGACAAGCCTTCGAAAGTCATGCGATCAACCAAAATTCCGATTACCCATTGGGAAGAAGAGTCAGAAGCGAAGCCTGATAAAAAAGCGTCAAAGATTGACGTTGAGGAAAAAGCTGAAGTTGCTGAGGACGTCGGGGTGGATCCGGTTATCGACGATGAAGAACCTGATGTTGAAATCGAGGAGGGAGCCGAAGAAGAACCCGAAGATGACGGCCACTCATGGCATTTGATTGAGGATGAAGAGATAGAAGGTGATGATGCCGCTGCGGCCGGAGTTACCACAGCTACAGCGGTTAAAATTCAGGCCGAAGATGAGGATGAGGTTGAGCGTCCAGACTGGGACGAGGAAACATGGAAGTCGAATATTCAAGAAGAAGACGAAGAAGAAGTCGATAGACCTGAGTGGGACGAAGAAACATGGCGCCAAGCCAACATGGACGAAGAAGAAATGGAGCGTCCGGAATGGGATGACGAGCAATGGAGCGCGAAGCCGGAAGCTGAAGATGACGCAGCCTTAGCCGCCGCCGCGGCGGCTGTCAGTGCTGAAACTATCGAGGAAGACGCCGAGACTACAGCAACTGACAAAGAGAAACCCGAGCAGGAAGCCCAGAAGAGTGCTGAAATACTAGAGGACGAAGCTGAATCGACATCTTCGGAGGTTGACCAGGAAGAGGCTGAAACAGTTCAAATTGCGCATAACTCAGATGATGAAGATGAGGATGCGGACAGCCTCAGCGCGGCCCAACTTGCCTTAAACCAGGATGACGAAGATACTAAGAAAAAAAGTGGCGGCGGCAATCCAGTAGCCCGATTCGTTGCGGGCATAGGTAGTTGGTGGCAGCAGGCAAAACTGCGTAATTCAATCATTGCTGCAGTGGTTGTTCTCATGATTATCATAGTTGCCGTACCGACACCGCGCTACGCTATGTTAAATACAGTTGGCGTGCGAGCAACAGCCAGTCTTTCTGTCATTGACTCGGAAACCAAGCTGCCACTTAAAGAAGTCAATGTTTCACTTGGCGATAAGCAACTTTTGACTGACGACAGTGGAGCTGTGGTGCTTGATGGCGTGCGCCTTGGTACGCAGAAACTGACTATCGAAAAAAGTGCCTATGATACGTATACGCAAGATATTCAAATCAGGGTCGGTAGTAACAACATCGCGACAGTTGAGCTTGTGTCGGTTGGAACCAGCTTTAAATTTGAGCTGTCGGACTGGTTAACCAATGAGCCCATTAAAGGCGCTGAGGTAACCTTCGAATCGAACGCTGCCTTTGCGGATGATACTGGGCTGGTAACTCTGAACACACCCGACAACACGAGTGATTCAATCACGGTTGTTGCCAAGGCGCCAGGCTATGCTGATAAAGAGGTTACTATCAACACCCAAGAGGAGGTGGTGACCGAAGTTAAGATGGTCGTTGATCGCTATCATACTTTTGTGAGCAAGCGTGACGGCACCTATGATGTATATCGAATTCGGGCGGATGGCAGTGACGAAAAACGTCTACTCGAAGGTAGTGGGAATGAGCGGAGCGACATTCGGTTTGACTCATCACCATCCGGCAAGAAGGCTGTTTTGGTTGCAACCCGTGACCGCAATATCAAAAATAGCGACGGCTATGTGATGAGCGGATTGTATTTAATTGACGTCCTCAGTGGTGAATTTGAAAAACTAGATTCGTCCGAGAGAATCGACATCGTAGGCTGGATTGGTGAAACCGTTGTCTATGTGAAAGTTCAGGCAGGCGCGAGCGGTCGCAATCCCGAACGACACCGATTGGTAACGCTCAATACTGGCACAAAACAACTGTCACAAATTGCCGCAAGTAACTATTTTAACGATGTTTTGGTGGCGAATGATTATGTCTTCTACGCACCATCCGATGCCTATAAACAAAATCCGAGGGCCTTCCTGTTCCGCAGTAACGCCGATGGCTCCTCAATTGAGACAGTTTTTGAGAAAACAGTCTGGACGATTCTTCGCACCGGCTACAATGAGATAATCTTCGACTCAGAGCAGACGTGGTATCAGGGTGAAGTTGAGCGGATTTATAACGTTGAATTAGATGCGCGCCCCACGAACTTTGCCTCACGACTCTACACCGAAAACCCATCCGGCTCACGAGCAGCTTGGGTAGACACTCGTGACGGCCAAGGCACACTGATTCTGGTTGACACCACGAGTGAAAAAGAGAATACGTTAGTCACGCAAGGTGGGCTACGGAACCCGGTCGTCTGGCTCGATGATACGCACCTGATGTATCGTGTCGTTACCAGTACCGAGACAGCCGACTATGTCATCAGCACACAAGGCGGTGACGCTGTTAAGATAACCAACGTAACAAATGTGTCCGGCGCTGATCGCTGGTACTACTATTACTAGACGAGGCATACCATGTTGAGTGATAAGAACATCGAAGAAGCATTTGCCCGACTACCACTCGAATGGTCATTGGTTGGAGGCACCCAGCTTGAACGGGCATATAGTTTTGATAACTTTGTCTCGGCCCTGAAATTTGTAAACAAAGTAGGAGATGTGGCTGAAAAGTTACAGCATCACCCCGATATCTTGCTGAGTTATGGAAAAGTTGATCTTATCGTGACAACTCATTCCGAAGGTGGACTAACACAGAAGGACTTTGATTTTGTCGAAGAAGTCGAAAAAATCAGCCAAAACTAAATCAAAGCAGGCGGCCCCAATACGGCATCGCAAAATTGCTTGGGTTTTGCGCTACATTCCAGTTGATATGTTGGTGCTAGTTTCCGCATTGACGGCCGGACTCTTCATACGTTGGTGGCCGCTCGAGTTCGTGGTGAGCTACTTACCGCAAATACTCATCGTTTTCTGGGTATATCTTATGATTTACGCTGCCTACGCAGTATGGTTTATTTTTGTGCATGATTTGCCACAATTTGTTGAACGTATTGGCAAGCTAAGTCTGACTGGACTGGGAATAAGCCTTATGATTGGAATTTTCGTGGTTGCTTATTCTCTGAATATTGTTACCGTGCAGGATGCGGCCCGATCTATTGATCCGCGTTCAGACGCGCTTACTATCGGCACCTTCAATAAACTCTATAAGAGCCAAAACTTTCTGGATGATGCCAATGCTGTTTCAGCAATCCAGGTTGATGTCTTCTCGTTGCAGGAGGTTGATGAGAATGAGATTGATATTATTCGCAAGCGAGTAAATCATGGGTATTCGTATGTAACCGATTGTGACTGTAGTGCGAAAGAAACGGAAGTAGGGCTGATATCGCGTTATCCGATAATCAATGCGCTGACAATTTATGAGCATGAGAATTCGGTTATAGCACGGACCGTTATTCACTCTGAGCAACATGGTGAATTTGTTGTCTACTTAGTGCACATGCATGTGCCGTACACTTCCGAATCATACGCTCTTCGCGAAGGCGCCTATCAAAAACTATCCGACGCGGTTAATAGTGAAACGATACCAACCTTTGTCTTGGGTGATTTTAATACGACTGTTTATTCACCTGACATGCAGAATTTCATGAAGGATACGCCAGGCATTGAGAATGTTATTACTCGTTCATGGCCACGTTGCTCTTGGTTTGGCATAGGTGAGCTGGCGTGCGCACGTATCGACTACGTCTTTGCGCCAACCGGCTCTACGGCTCAAAGTCTTGAAATTGGCGGACAGGCGTTTTCTGATCACCGTGCAGTGACTGCTCAGGTTAGTTTCTAGACGATTCTTCGCCAAATGTCTCAATCACGACCTTGCCTCGCGATTTCTTAACGCGCACGTGCTGACCTTCGCGCCAATTCATGGCTCGAACAATCTCGATAGGGATGGTCAAATAATAGGAGGGGCTATCAACGTTTCCGGTTTTTCCAACAATGCGTGTATGGTCTGTAATCGTTTTGCGTCCGCCCATGGTAATACTCCTCTTAGGATTTAATTATATAACACAAAGAGAGGTGACAGGGGGACGTGATCTAATTAATTAACGATTTTTGATGCTTGGTCCCGAACGTCATTGGCGCTATCAACAGTATCTTTTGCAGAATCAATCACATCGCTTGTTGATTGTTTAACTTTTTCCGCCTCACGGCTTTTCGTGATGCTGTTAAATACAACATATCCGAGGAGCATAATAACGACGACAAACATGAGGGCAATGATAATAATCCCAGATTGTTGTTTTTGAGTATCCATTAGCATTATTCTAGCAACCTGATATCAAATCACCAATCAGATAGTGTACATTTCTTGCTTATGGTAAAATTCGACTAGATTATTGAGAAATTGAGAGGGAAGAATGATTCAACGAAAACTAGGGATTTCAGTGTTTGTCATCGCATTTTCTGTGTTGAGCTTGCTGGTTGTGCCGGTATTCGCACAAGAAGAGACGACTGAAGCGAGCGACCCAGAGAGCTCGGAAACAACCGAGCGACCGGGCATGAGCAAGGAAGAGCGCGATGCGCGTAAGGCCGAGCGAAAAGAGCGTATCGAGGAGAGGGTTGATCAGGCCCGGCTGACACAGGCAGCAGCTCGCTGTACCGGTGCTCAAAATGCACTTGAAGCGGCAGTTAATCGTGTTGAGGGCGTGCAGACCCGCCGAACCGAACAATATGGCAAGATAAGCGAGAAGCTGAATGGCCTTACCAATCGAATTCGCGCGACAGATATCGATACAACAAATCTCGAAGCTCAAATTGAGCAGTTCGACACGTTGGTCCAGGAGTTTTATGCTGAGCTGAACGTCTACTACCTTGCTTTGTCTGATGCCTCAGAGATGGACTGCGAAGCTGACGCTGAAGCCTTCCTGTTGGCCGTTGAAGATGCCCGCGAATCAGTGCCGACGTTGAAAGATATGGCAAAAGCAATTCGCTCGCAAGTACGTGACACGATTGTCTCAACACTCCGAAGCATAGCTGATGAGCTCTCGAACAAAACATCAGATGATGCCGGAACTGACGATGAAACACCGGAAGAATCAGAGAGTGAAACCGAAACGGGCGATGGCAATGAATCAACTGAAATCGTAGAAACAGAGCAATAGGAGAGTGGGTATGGATGAGCAGAATAAGAACAACGAAGAAGCAGCCAACAATCAGGAAGATATGAACGAGGATGCTCCTCAGACTGAGGAGTCGGTGGAAGAAACAACGCCTGACACTGAAGCAGAAATGCCAAAGGACGAGGAAGAGACACAGACAGGTGATGAGTCTGACGGTGAGTCAACTGCGCCTGAAGAAGAGGCACCTGTCGACGAAGTGCCAGATGAAGAGTCGGCTGGTGATGAGATGTCAGCCAAGGAAGAGGAAGCACCAGCTGAAGAGCCCAGCATTGCCGAAGTCGCGGAGAGTGAACCTGCTGCCGAAGCAGAACCAGAAACGCCGGCACCAAGCATCGCAGAAGAGGCGGCTGCAGCCGAAACCGACGAGAAGCCAAAGGAAAAATCTCACAACAATCCGGCCAAGGGTGTGTCGATGGCCATTGTTGTTGCCATCTTGATTGCACTGGCTTTGATTGGTTTGGGTTACTCTGCGTTCCTCTCCGAAGAGGATGATGCGGATGCTAACAATGAAGCTGCCGACACATCGCAAATTGTCGACGAAACGCCAGCCGAGCCGATTGAAGATGCCAGCGAGATTGAAGATGAAATCAATGATGTTACAGATGAAATTGATAGCCTCGATGAAACAACTGACTTTGTTGAGGGTGAATTAACGGACGACTCTCTCGGTCTATAACAAGCGACTTGCCTCTTTGAATGTTTAAGTATAAGCTTAAACAAAACAAGGAGAGCTCATGCCGGCAGCAACAGCAAAAATCAACGATACAATTATTGCAGACAGTGACAATACGCTAAAAGTTGAAGGGAATCATTACTTTCCGGTAGAAAGTGTTCATTTTGAGTTTTTAACGGAGACGGACCATACAACCGTTTGCCATTGGAAGGGGAACGCGAGCTACTACACAATTCAGCTTGGTGATGAACAATTCAACAATGCAGCCTGGACCTATCATGAGCCAACTTCAGAGCGAGCTCAGCCACTGAAGGACTATGTCGCGTTTTATTCAAACATAGTTGATATACAGGACAAGTAAGACTAGTCTTTGACTTCGTGGATGACGCGCTGAGGGAACGGGATTTCAATCTTGTTCTTATCAAACGCAGCCTTGAGACGTTTGCGGTACTCACCCATAACATCCCACTGCTTGCCCGGTTGTACGTCGCCAAGAATCTTGATGTCTACTTCAGACGCACCAAAGCTATCTATGCGGATAAACTCGGGCGCTTTGATAATCTTCTCTTTCCACTCTTCATCCTCAGCCATTGCCTGGCCGACTTCATTGACAACTTTTTCAACTTTGTCGATGTCTGAATCATAGCTCACGCCAACGTTGATATTGAGTCGTGACCAGTCCATGGTCATGTTCTTCGAAACTTCTACAACGCCATTTGGCACATGCACGACATGTCCATCAAGGTTGCGTAGGATGGTTTCGCGAATTGTAATACCTTCCACTACGCCACTTTCACCGGCAATTTCCACCACGTCACCAACACGGTACTGGTTCTCGAGAATAATGAACACGCCAGCGATGAAATCTTTTATGGCGTCTTGTGCACCAAAGCCAATACCGACACCAATAACTGACGTAGCGGCAATGAGTGGTCCGATTTCAACACCGATTGAAGTGAGTATTAGCATGCCACTCATGCCCCAAACAACAACCGCTGCAACCGCTGTCATGATGCTGATAAGCGTGTCTTCGCGCTGACGTTCAGCTTTGGCTGAGGAGTATCTGTCTGATTTGATGGCACGACGCACAGAACGTCGGATAAGCGTGTTCACAATACGCAAAGCAAACGGTGTAACCGCAGCAATGATTATCGCTGTTAATAAGTGCTTACCAATCCATTCAAATATGGCGTCCATGTCGTCTCCAATTAGTCTGTTTAAGTGTATCTGTGCAACCTCGAGCATGCAAGACGAGATGGCCTGGTGTACACTATCCTGCATGGCTCGAACATCAAAGATGCCCAGATACAACGAATTCAACCAGGCTGAGAATGCCTATGGTCCGCGCGCACAAGAACCCAAGAAGTGGGTTACGAAGCTAGACCCAGAAATCCCACTCAATCTTGAACTGGGGTGTGGCAAGGCTGAAGTCACTTTGGCTCTCGCTCAAAAGTACCCTGAAGAAAACTTTATAGGCGTTGATTTAAAGGCAGATCGTCTGTGGAGGGCCAGTAAGAATGCGAGTGAGCTGAAGCTTGATAATGTAGCGTTTGTGCAGGCAAATATATTGACGCTGGAAGAATTCATTCGACCAGACACCGTGAAGATGATTTGGATAACTCATCCTGACCCATTCCCAAAAGATCGCCAGGCAAAACACCGCATGCTCAATCGAAACTTTCTCGATATCTACAAAAAGGTTCTGCAGGAGCAGGGCCTTGTACGCTTTAAAACAGATAACCGTGCATTGTTTGAGTGGGCTCAGGAGCTACTTGGTGAACAGCCCGACGTTGAAATAATTGAATCATATGATGACTTACACAGTCAGTCGAAGGACGAAGATTTGCTTGTCGAAACAACTTACACCAAGAAGTTCAAAGAACAAGGCGTGCCAATAAACTATTTAGCGTTCAGATTCATCTGAGACAAAGGTCTTGCGCAGCCAGGCGTCGAGATCACCGGCTGCCATACCAACCACAATTGAACCGTTATTGATATGCTCAGCAATATGATTCTTGAGCTCGTCGCCCAGTTGTGCCTGGGTGGCGATTGCCGGATTGCTCAGGCCTTCAATCAGCTGTGCGGGCTCGATTATATCGAGTGATGTATCCTCGCGACTAAGATAGGTTGGGAGCCAGTAAACCTGCTCTGCGCCTTCAAAGCAGTCGCCATAACTATCCAGAATTTCGTGCTGACGAACGTTCTGGTGTGGCTGGTAAACCACGACGACTTTCCTGTTCATCTCGAGTGCTTGCGCAAGGGCCGATTTAATTTCATCAGGGTGGTGCGCGTAGTCGGTGTACAGTCCATCGATTAGTTTTTCCATCCGACGGCTCACGCCGGGATAGGTGCGCAAGTACTCGGAACTATCTTGCATGGGTACGTCAAATTCGCGCAATAATAATTCTTGTACCAGCCGAGCATTTTGACGGATGTATATGCCCGCTAATTCTGTCGAATCCTCACTTGGGTTCTTGGTAATGGCATGAATGTTGGGGGCTTCATTGGCAAAATCATCTTGGTAAACATATACGCTTGCTGATTGTTGCATAAATGTTGCGAACGCCATGTCATAGTCTGCTTGGTCGGCATAGGTGTCGGGGTGGTCAAACGCAATGTTCAGGACAATACTCATTGCTGGCTCGTATTGCAGGAAGTTGCGATCAAACTCATCTGCCTCGTAGATAAAATACTGACTGCCGTCTTCATATTTTCCAAACGGCCCAAAGGGAAGGCGCGTGCCGATAGAGTAGCTTATTGGTATGCCGGCTTGCATTAAGCACCATGCCAGCATGGATGTGGTGTTCGTCTTGCCGTGTGTCCCGGCGACTGCAATCATCTTGAGGTCATGTTTATCGAGTAGTTCGTTTATAAAAACATCACGCTTACTGGTTTTAATA
Organism: Saccharimonadales bacterium (SeqCode); assembly: GCA_052031955.1. GTDB lineage: Bacteria > Patescibacteriota > Saccharimonadia > Saccharimonadales > JBPEXE01 > JBPEXE01. The sequence continues at coordinate 14,284 of JBPEXE010000004.1, read as the reverse complement.
CCGTTGTTTCGAGCAAACGTCAGTTCGGGGTGGGTGTCGGGTAGTGCGGCTGTGTAGACAAACCAGTCGATAGGCTCTTTTTCATGTTCTTCGGCAATCGAGGCGCCGTCTTGTCCGATGTGGACGAGAAACTCATTGTCGCGCATATACTTAACCAAGTCGTGCTCAATCAGGTCGGAGCATACAACCTGATACCCAATATCTCGCGCAATAAAAGCGAGTGGCCCCATCCCAACACCAACACCGGCGATATAAATCTTCATGGCTTTCAGTATACAGTTCTTCTCAGTAATCGACTACTGTGCGAGAATAGTGGTTATGGTACATATCATAAACGACTTGTTGCACACGCACCGTTCGTGGAAGCACATTTCAATGAGTGAGCTGACCGAGCTTTATATCTCAATGATGATAAAAACATTGGGCTTGAGCTTCATTGGCATCTTCATTCCGGTGTATCTCTATCAGCTCGGATATAGCGTGCCCGACATTGCGTTGTTTTTTGTTTTTTTGTATGGCTATCGATTACTTCTCGCCGATTATACTTCGGCCCGAATTGTGGGCTACATTGGTCCAAAAAAGACCATGATTATAAGCCACATCTACTTGGTTGTATCGATGGCACTGCTTTTGGCGCTCGAATACTCTGACATCAATTTGTATCTCATTGCGCTTATTAACGGAACGGCCTACAGCCTGTTCTTCGTTGCATATCACGTTGAGTTTTCAAAAATTCAAACTGCCAGCAAAGCCGGCAAAGAACTGAGCATCATGTTTCAGCTGGGCAAGATTGCCGGTGCAATCGGCCCGGTCTTAGGTGGTGTCATCGCTCAATTCTACGGCGTGGGAAATGTCATCATTGTCGCGATTGCTCTTGTCCTATTGAGCGCAGTTCCTTTGTTGATGAGTCCGGAGCCGGTGAGGAAGTATCAGCACGTGACCTATAAGGGCTTTCCGTGGCGCAGCGCCCGTCGTAATATTGCGATAAATTTCTTTGGCAGTTTTGATCAGATGTCGACGCTGTTCTTTTGGCCGCTGTTTGTCTCGCTATTTGTGTTCACGGAAAATGTATATCTTGGGGTGGGTGCATTAACTTCAATGGGTCTTGTGGCATCATTCTTCGCAGCTAAGGCATATGGTAAGTTAATTGATAGCAAAAAAACCGTCGCCCTCATTTCGGCAGGTAGTGTGGGCTCGGCATTTGCAAACCTTGCCCGAATCTTCGCATTCTCACCGGTTAGCGCAACCTTTGTAAACCTGCTCGGCGATCCGGTCGGGATAGCCTACAGGATGCCATATTCGAAGATTGTGTATGATGAGGCGTCGAGTTACGAGGGTTACAGAAACGCATACATTGCGGCGCTTCTCAACGCTGCCAATCTTGCGCGGGCTTTGGCCTGGGCAATTTTGTGGGCGTTGTGTAGTATGGTGTCCGATAAAGTCGCCCTGCAGGTCTCGTTTGCAATCGCCGGGCTTGCCGTACTTGCACTTACTGCTACCAGAGAGCGACCGTAGTGGAAGTTTTGAGAGGGCTTTGGCTGGATGCGGTACTGACCTGGCAGGTTTGCCTACAGTTCATAATCAAGACTCAGGCTCGGTACATCACCCTCATGCTGTTTGTGGTGATATTATTTGTTCTACAGTGGCTATTTAATGTGGAGCAACTTGTCGATGTTGTCTTTGGTGACAATCCGCTCACCGTTGCCGACCGGATTAACTATCTGTATGAAGGATTTATTAACATCTTCCGTTACGCGAACGATATTGTGCCAATCTCTATGATTATGGTCGCACTCTTTCAGGCCGCCACCCTAACACTGCTAACCCTCCGGCATGCGCAGAAAAAGGTGCGGGCACAACAAGGTCTCGCCATGAGCCTCGGAATTCTGGGAGTTGGCTGTGTCGCGTGTGGGGGGTCATTGCTCACACCAATCCTGGGACTGATTGTTACTAATGTATCGGTTACTTTGGCCGAATCGACCTCTCGACTACTCTTAATTCTTGCCGTGGTGTTATCATATATAGCATTGACTAAGGTCGCGACTAGTGTTGCCAAGACACTGCCGAAAGCAAAATGAAAAATATCATACAAACAACATCCAATCACATACGCCTGTGGCATTTTCTTATGTTGCTCGTGGTATTAGTGCCACTATCCGGCTGGCTACTGCGTCAGAATAACCTTACGATGATTAGTTTGCGGGATAAAGTTCAGCAGGTTGACGAAGAAACGGGCGATATAGAGCAAATCCGGCCACACCTCGAGGAATTAGCGAACTACATCTTAGGCCACATGAATACAAATGCCGGGGAGATAACACTGCCGGGAGCATACTCAACCGAGGTAGAACGACTACGTGCAGTTGCCGAGGCAAGCGGTAGCGCTAACGGTTCCATCTACGCACAAGCTCAACGTGAGTGCGAAGATCCATTCATACCACTGACGGCGCGAGCTCAATGTGTTCAAGACTATGTAACACGAAACGCTCGTCCGGGAACCGACCCCGTGCTTGAGTTGCAGTTTCCTGATGTGTCTCTCTACACATATAGCTTTGCTTCACCATATTGGTCACCCGATGCGGCAGGTTTCAGTGTTCTGGCTGCGGGCTTAACGGCAGTTGTATTGGCTATCATGATTGTGACCCGGGTCGTCGTACCGTTCTTCGCTCGTATGATTGACCGAGATCCACTTGAATAATAGCCGGAAATAAAAACCGCGAATACTGGAGTCGCGGTTTTCTTGAGAATCCTATGCCTTAGTTAGCGGCGTCGTCTTCGTCGGCTGTATCATCAGCTGGCTGAGTATCATCAGCTGGCTGAGTGTTATCAGCTGGCTGCGTAGTATCAGCGTTTGCGTCGTCCTGCTCACCATTCTTGAAGTTGGTGATAGCTTGTACAACTTGACCTTCGTCAGTTAGGTTCTCCCAGAAGAGAATTTGATCGACGTTGATGAACATCTGATCTTCAGGTCCGTGGAGCTCGTTACCAAGCTTAGCCAACGAAATCTGAGTTCGTGGTTCGGTTGATGTATCTGGCTGTACTTCTTGTTGAACTTGCAGGTAGTAGATGTCTTCAAGAGTTGCATACTCTTCATCCAAACCGGTAAGTTTACCGAAGTAAATCTGACCATCAGTCAAGAAAACTGCTTGATACTGATCGTCGTTTACGAGATTACCCCCACCAACGCCGCGGATAATTGCGTATCCGACGAATGCTGTGATGGCAATCGATACTACTATTAGGGAAACAACTAGCAGTTTACCAACGACACCAGACCGAGCTGCTGTAACGTTAGCCATTTCGCTAAAAGTTTCCGTTGCAGGTTGTGCCGCTCGTGGGGCAGGCTTTTGACCATTACCCTGAGCCTTACGGGCTGTAAATCGCTCCATTTTCCCTCCTTTAAGAAACTGGGTTTCAGTGTAGCGTAAAACCATAAGCATAAGCAATAGTTTGTTTTTACAGATTGACCCCAGGGTGACACTTTTACAGAGGTGGAACTGTTGATAACAGGGGAATTCTTCCACAAAATAGATGTCGATTAGTTGACAAACAGATAGGCATACACGTATTTTAGGGGTACGCAAGGATAACTTAAGGAGGTGAAATGGCGTATTCACATACTAATTCAAAGGGTGTGACTTACTACTTGCACAAGAAGGACGTAACACTTCGTGGCGGAAAGCAGCAAACTATTTATTACTTTGCTAAGGATGAGCGACCTGAAGCTATCGACGATCTACCAGCAGGATACGGAGTTGTAGAAAACCCACGAAACGGTTTCCTCACACTCAAGCGAACAGACAAGTAATAAGACTGTTCTGAGAATGACTAGGGCCGAGCGTAAGCTGGGCCCTTTTCTATGGAAAAACTATGATCTGGAAAGAGTTATCAACGACTAAAAAACCATTCTTTGTGCTCGCACCGATGGACGATGTGACCGATTCGGTGTTTCGTCGAATTGTCGCTAGCTGCGCGAAACCTGACCTGTTTTTTACTGAATTTGTATCTGTTGATGGACTTAATAGCCCAGGCCGAGATGCGCTCTGGAAGAAGCTTGAGTTTGAAGCGAGCCAAGAGACACCGCTTATCGCCCAAGTGTGGGGTCTCAAGCCTGAGAATTATTACACCATGGCCAAAGAGCTGAGCGGGCTTGGCTTTGCCGGTATCGATATCAATATGGGCTGTCCTGCCCCTGTTGTGGTAAAAAACGGCGCCTGCTCGGCGCTCATCAACAATAAACCGCTGGCTAAAGAGATTATTGAGGCGACAATTGAGGGTGCCGGCGATGTGCCTGTCAGCGTAAAGACACGCATTGGTTTTAATCAGATAGATATAGAGTGGCCTAAAATGCTACTCGAAACAGATATCAAAGCACTTACAATTCATGGACGCACGACCAAAGAAATGTCAAAAGTGCCAAATCATTGGGATGTCATCAAGCAAATTGTTGAGATGCGTGACGAGATTAGCCCAAACATTCCCATCATTGGGAACGGCGATGTGCTAAACGTGGCACAAGGTATCAAGATGTCCGAGCAGTGGGGCGTGGACGGTATTATGATTGGCCGCGGCGTGTTCCATGATCCGTATGTTTTTAGTAGCAATTCACCCTGGGAAAATACGTCTCGTGAAGACAAATTAAGTCTTTATGAGCAGCACATCAATCTGTTTCTGGAGTTCTGGGGCGATACGAAGAATCCGGCGAGCTTGAAGAAGTTTGCCAAAGTCTACATCAATGGTTTTGCCGGTGCTTCTGAAGCACGTGCGGCTATGATGGAGTGCCGGAGCGCTTCAGAGCTGCTCAATCAGTTACACCTCTTGAAAGCATAAGCTTAATATGCTATAATAAGCATGTTATGGCATCAGATCAACTTAGCTTCAACTTTGATGATTCCGGCGAGCCGCGTCCCGGGCCTCTTCCGCATGAGTCAATGTATGCCGAGGTCCTTACAGCAGTAGATCCATACGACATTACAAACCTTATTGATAGAACTGCAGGTGAAACACTTGCCACCGATTTAACAGGCTGGAGCCAGCCTGACCGTAGCGGTACTCGTCATCAAGTTGAAGCATACGACACGTTGTATTTAGCCACTCAGCGTGCTCGTTCTGCAAAGGGTGAAACTCCGGTGGCTCGGGAAGTCTACCAGACTACTATGCGGCGTCTAAAAAGCCGCGAACGACACGACATGCGCGTTCTTGTTGCGCTGGCCCAATTCCGAGGCCTCTACGATGAAGACGGCGTTTTTTATGAGGAAGATGCAGCAGCCTTCCGCGAAGCAATCGATGACCCCGACAACCGCATCACCGGAGCATGGGGCCCCTTATTTTCACTGATTGAAAACTCTGGCCTTTCAGTTGCCGACGCTGAACGGTTGAAAGAAGCTGCGATGACGACTGCGTCCGAAGGTGACCGGCAGGATGCGACAGACCTTTTTGAAGCAATGGATAGCATTATGAATGTACGCTATGCACACTGGCAACGACGTCAGGAACAGTTCATGGATGCCATGGCTCGGTGGAACCACAACCACCCCGAAGAAGCAGACGAATAAGCCTCATCAGTTGCACATCTGTGTGTAACTGAGTAATATAAGAGTAATTATGCTAAAGCTTAAATCTGTTTGGCATGGGGCAGTGTTTTTTGGCGCAATTCTCTTGATAGCGTTCAGTATTGCATTGGAGCTCGACAACGGGCAAACAACGCGGGCACAAACAGCAAATTCAGGTAGTGGGTCTTGTGGCTCGGACGCCTTTATTGTGCACCCACCAAATGATCCCGACTTAGTTTTAACCGATATTGTGCCAGTTGATGTGTACGTGAAGCCGATTATCAACGGTGTTGCTATATCAATCGACCAAGTTCGCGTCTTTGCCAATGGCCAATTTGTAGGCTCGGCCTCAAAAGTCTCGTCGACTTCAAACGAATGGCACATTGACTGGGATACCGCCACACCGACGGCCATTGTAAGTGGTCAAATTGAGATGCATGCCAAATTATCCAAGTTGGGTACAAGCGTCTGCCAAACGAACACGGTTAGTTTTAAGGTGCAGAACAACTCCGGTGGCACAACAGCGCCCTCATCAGGTGAATTGATTCTCAAGCGCGAGAAGCCGACCACACCACAGTGGGTTGGTACTACACAATTCTCACATGACTTTGTCGTTCGTGCCGAGTTTAAACCAGACGGAGCAGCAAGCTACTCAAATGTGACAAGCGATACGTATTTTACCTGGAAGCTGTTGGCCGGTTCGGTCGGAAAGCTTGACGGTGATATTCACCAAAAATCAGTTCGTTACTTTACGGGTGGTACTCCGGGCACGGCTAAGCTAGTCGTCGATGCGAACTATAACGGTCAGACCGTACGACGGACCTACGAAATTATTGTCGAATCACAGGCGGATTCAACGTACCCGGGCGTTGATGAGCAAACGGCAAACGAAATTATCGAAGACGCTGAAGCTGAACAAGAGCGCGAATTAGTCCCTGAGGCAGAACAGATAAATTCAGCAGATTTGAACGAAGTCTTGAGTAGCGACGGCAAGCTGACAGACTGTTTGGTGGCAATTGTTGGAGAGGATGCCTATGAGGATATTGTTGATGGTAAGCGACGACTGTCATTCACGGAGTTGAGTAAAGCTGAGCGTTGTTTTACATCGACGCGCTTCTTGTTGCCTGCCAATGTGGCACCCATAGATCCACAAAAAATTCGTGAAGTTCGTGAAGATACGCGACGCGCCAAGGTTTCAATGGTCCAGCAAGCCAGCGAGGTCGGCCTCGACCGTGAGGGCATTGTCTTTAGTGGCGTATCAGAGCCAAACCGTTCCATTGTGCTCTACATCTTTTCGGAGCCACTCGTCCTGACAACAACAACCGATGGGGATGGTAACTGGACCTATGTTCTAGAAGACCCGCTCGCACCTGGTGATCACGAGGTCTATGTGGCGGTTGAGGGTGATGATGGTGAAGTGACACGCTCGACAGCATACAACTTTAGCGTGGCTCAAACGGCCAGTGTCGACACCAACCCGGGTGGTTTGAGTCTGACACTTGATTTAAGCGACCCTGGTCAGAGCTCGATGATTTATTACATATCAGCGGTTGTGGCGACGCTACTGATTGCACTTGGCACCTATGCATTTGTCATTCGACGCAAAGGTGACTTTATGGGCGCTGAGGACCTAAAAAAGAACGAGAAATAAGCCAAAACAAAGAATAGGGTAGGGCGTAAAGCGTGGGCAAGCAGCACGAATCAATTAAACCGACGAAGCAGAAGCGAGAGTACTACTACTCCATTGCGATTATTATTCTGATTCCAACGCTGATTGTCATAAACACCGTCATTTTGACCACCAAGGTGCGCGGGGATTATGACCGCGAGCTACGAAGAAAAGCCGAAACAACAAATAACATCATCGGTACCTTCATTCGCGAAAAGATTAATGACCCTGAAAAAGCTCAGAAGGCGCTGATGAAGGTGCTGGTTGATGACCCCGAGATTGAACAGCTCACGATTGTAGTGCCAACTGATGTAACGGCCGGTATTGTACAGGACTATGAAGTGCTTGCTTCGTCACTGGTTGAATCGGTTGGCGAGAAGGCGGAGGGGCTTTTGCTCACAACGACCGTTCAGCAAGGTCGTTCGGTCGCTACCGAGCAGACGCTTGATGACGGCACGCGAACCTGGGCGGTCGCGACACTCGTTCAAGATGAGCAAGAAGAGAATGTTATTGGTATCGTCATTGTTAACTATGGCTTTGACCGCATAAACGGACTGGTGAGCAGCCTGCTCAACCAGTCACTGTTTGTGCTGCTTGGAGTCGTGGCCGTGGTCTTCCTTCTCCTGCTCAACCACCTACGTTTTGTGAACTACTCGGTACTATTTAAGAAACTCCAAGAGGTTGACCAACTCAAGAATGACTTCTTGTCTGTTGCCACACACGAGCTTAAATCGCCGATGGCGGTGATTAAGGGCAGTCTCGAAAATATCAAAGACGGTGTATTTGGCAAGCCCAATGAGCAGGTGAGTGAAAGTATCAACTTGGCGCTGATGGAAACAGATCGACTGGCAAACCTTGTAACAGACTTGCTCAACGTATCGCGTATCGAACAGGGACGCGTCACCTACAAAGAAGAGCCGGTGAACATGCAAGAAATTCTGCTTCATCTAACCAATCAGTACCGAAGTACGGCGCAAGCAAAAGGCATCACCCTAAACTACGATGCTACGGACATGAACTACATTATTACGGCGGATCATGGTCGTATCTTGGAGATATTTACGAATCTCATCGACAACGCCATCAAATACTCAGAGCGGGGCGAAGTGACCGTCTTCCATGAGGTTGATAAGAGTACTGTTAAGACCATCGTGCGGGATACCGGTATTGGCATGTCAGCTAAGGAACGTGAAAAGTTGTTCAGCCGTTTCTACCGCATACAAAATGAAAAGACTGCAAAGATTTCGGGTACCGGTTTGGGGCTCTGGATTATCAAGCAGTACATTGAGGCCATGCATGGCCATATATATGTTGACTCACTTGAAGGCGTGGGGACCTCGTTTACGGTTGAGTTCCCGCTGGTTGCATCAAAGCCGGCACCCGGCATGACAGGCAATCCGCAGAATCCAACTCCACAAGCCTAGCATGGGTGTCGTATACTAGAACGTACGACAAAAATTTCTTAGGAGAGGGTAGCTGATGGACATCAAAGAAGAGTCTTTGCGAGAGCACAAAAAACTACGGGGCAAACTGAAAGTTGTCTCAAAAGGTACAGTTGAAAACATGCATGATATGAGTGTGTATTACACGCCTGGAGTCGGTGCGGTTTCAAAGTATGTAGCTGAACACGAAGACGAAGCTCGCGATTACATTGGCACCAACAACTCTGTTGCCATTGTTTCTGATGGGTCGGCTGTTTTAGGTCTCGGGGACATTGGTCCAAAGGGTGCCATGCCGGTCATGGAGGGCAAGTCAATGCTGTTCAACCGCTTCGCCGGTATCGACTGCTACCCTATCGTGCTCGATGTCCATACTGCAGACGAGATTGTTGCTGTGGTAAAGGCGATTGCACCAAGCTTTGGTGGCATTAATCTTGAGGACATCGCCGCACCTAAATGTTTTGAAATTGAAGAACGCCTGAAGGCCGAACTTGATATTCCTGTCATGCACGATGATCAGCACGGAACAGCCGTGGTTGTTCTAGCCGGTCTTATCAACGCCTGCAAGATTACCAACCGAACGCTCAACGACAGCAAAATTGTATTAGTGGGCGCAGGTGCTGCCGGTACGGCATGCGCCAAATTAATCGCACTCTACGCGCCAAAGGCCAATATTTTAATGGTAGACAGCAAGGGTATTGTGTCAGCAGATCGTACCGATTTGAACGATGAGAAGAAGAAGCTTCTCGATTTCACAAACCAGAACAATGAAAATGGTGCACTCAAAGATGCGGTCAAAGATGCCGATATCTTTATTGGTGTATCGCAACCAAACTTAATTGATGAAAATGACGTTAAGACGATGGCTACAGACCCAATTATTTTTGCCATGGCTAATCCTGACCCTGAGATTCTGCCTGATGTAGCGAAACGAGGCGGTGTTGCTGTCATGGCCACCGGCCGGAGCGATTTCCCAAACCAAGTAAATAACTCACTGGCATTCCCTGGTATCTTCCGTGGCGCGCTAGATAATCAAGTGCGTACAATTACTGATGAACATAAAATTGCCGCCGCCGAAGCAATTGCCGGTTTGATAGCAAACCCAACCCCGGAAGAAATCATTCCTGACGCGTTTGCCGAAGGGCTCGTTGAGGCGGTCGCCAAAGTAATTACCTGATGAAGACCTATATTTTCCGACTGCGACCGGGCCAAGAAATCCGCTCCGAAATTCAAAAGTTCGCTAAAGAGAACAAGATTAAAGCCGGCTACATCGTAACGTGTGTAGCGGGTCTTGGTAGCGCCAAGATTCGTATGGCCGGTGCCCTGCCCGACAAACAAGAAGTCCGTGAGTGGAATGAGCATCTTGAGGTTGTTTCGCTCGTTGGAACGGTCGAGGAAGACGACTGCCATCTGCATATTGCTGTCTCCGATAAGGACGGTAATGTATTTGGCGGGCATTTTCGTGAGGGCGCGGTCTTTATTACCGCCGAGATTGTAATCGGTGAGGATGAAACCAAAAAGTTCTCACGTGAGATGGACGAAGAGACCGGCTTTGATGAGCTTGTCGTGCGCGACAGATAGTTCACAAGCTACTTGCATCCTCTCATAGAATGTTATAATTGGATGGTAAATAAGTGAGGGGAGAATATGACATATCACTATCAATTGGGAGTGATAAAGCCGTTCATAAAAGCCCATTCGAGGATTTTCACAGCTGCGATTGCTGTGATTTTTGCTTTTATGTGGTACTTTGCGCTATTCAATAGCGCGAGCGCTGCAACGGCCGCGACTGATTTTGAGTCGTTTGCAACAGGCGACGTAAATGGACAAGGTGGATGGGGGAAAACCGGTCCAAGCTTCGATGTAGAAGTTGTCGACGGCGTATCGGTTGCCGGTTTTGGCGACCAATCACTTCGAATTTCAAATGCAGTAACTTCTGGTTCATTTGGTGACCAAACTTTCTCGGCACCAATTGCCGGCGAGGCAGGTGAAACAGCTGCTGAAGGTGGCCTAGAATCTGTTGGTCCGAGGACTGATTACTTTGAAGCAAGCTGGGACTTTTCTTCAACAACCGGTGCACTTCAAGAAGGACTCTCGGTTGTAGCCAGCCCTGATCGTGGCGATGGCGCCCGAATGAGCTGGATTCAAATGGCAGATAATTCAACCGATGGTTTATCGGTCAACTTCTATGGGTACGACACAACCAACGGTGGCACTTGCTCAGACTTAGTAAACTTTGAGTTTGCCAACCTGGTAAGCGGATTGGACCGAAGTGTTCCTCACAATATTAAAGTGACTATGCAGTTTGTTGACGGCGTCAACAACGATGTTGTCGAGGTTTATGTTGACGGTGCATTGGTTCACACCGGGACCAGCTGGGAAGACTACTTCCGCAACTGTGAAGGTGCCGAGACGCGGACAGTTGATTCAGTATTGTTCCGAGTTTCTGGAACTGCAGCTCCTGCAACGGCAGGTAATGGATTCCTAATCGACAACTACATGGCTTCAAATGAGGCGGCCGACACCGAAGCACCAGCCAAGGTTGAAGGCATGACAATAAAAGTAGGTAGTGATGACCTGGGCTGTTACCCATCAATTAACACCCGTAACATTACGGTTGATTGGGATGACAGTACGGCAGACGATCTTGACTTCTATCGCTATCAAGCAGATGCCGATGGCGTTGCTCCATATGACTTCACTACGACCGTAAATCAATCTCAGCGTTCTGGCACGATTCGTGACCTTGATGGAACGTACAACTATCGTGTTGCCGCAGTCGATGAAAGTGGCAATCAGGGTGAATGGTCAGAATGGTGTGGCGTTACACTCGATCGAGAAGCGCCTGACGTGCCGACATTGGTTTTCCCGGAGAATAACAGTGTCGTTAACGCGTCATCGCCAATTGCCAACTCATGGAATGCAGTAGCAGGTGCAGAGTTCTACACCTACACAAGCTACAACGTTGACGGTGATGGTGATTGCGCCGGCTTCCGTTGGACGGGTAATTACACTGACCCAATGACAAACTCACGAGCAATCGCAGATGGCTTGAGCTTCTGTTGGGAAGTAACGGCTACCGATGCAGCTGGAAATGAAAGCGCGCCAAGTGAACTCTGGAAAGTTACTATCGACAATACAGCACCTGTTGTAACCATTGAGGCGCCAGCTGATGGCGACGAGCTTGGTGGCGATGTTGACGTATATGGAACCGTTGCAGATGCAAATCTTAGCCACTACAATGCATCACTATACCCAGGAGACACAGATTTAAGCGATGGCCTCACACATACAGGCGACCGCCTTGAATCTAATACGGTTAACACGGACGAGTTCACCAACCAAATGGTTCTCGGCTTTGATTCTGCAGACTACGAAGACGGTGAATACCAGATTCGCTTAGCTGCTCGGGATCTTGCGGATAATCGTGATATAACAGATCCATACACAGGCGGCACAACATCTGTTCATGTCATTACGGTTGAGTTTGATAACTATGTCAGCGACAAAAAGGAATGTAAGAACGGTGGCTGGGAAGATGGCTTGTTTGACGGAACAGAATTCCGCAACCAGGGTCAATGTATCGCTCATTTCGAAAGCGATGACAATTCTCGACATCACCGAGCCCATGACTTCTGGAAGAAGCATGACCAATTCCGACGCTTCATGCAGCGTGTGTGGTTCTCATACCATTGGCGCTAGGCCCAAGTAGCCGAGTGAACTGAGAAAGAGCTCCTTCGGGGGCTCTTTTCAATATCATATTTGACATACCGCCTCATAGAGATTATGGTTAAAACATACATTTCGAAGGCTCACACGTAGGGCTATGGGCAATAGGGCTGACGTGAGCTTTCGCAAAACAAAAATGCGTGAAGGTTCAGTACTTTAAGGACGCGAAATGCAAAACAAGGTACTGAGCCGTATGCTCATTTGGTCTGCAACCAGCAGAGAAATATACGAGCCCGACAAGGGGGAGTCCCATGAACCACAACGGTGCCAGCGCCGCCACCGCCTCGACCTCGCCATCCGACACCGGAACGCGAGCCACCGAGCCGAGAGACGGCGTCGAACACCCGATGATCGCGGTTGTCCGCGGTCGCCGCACCGACCTCGGTCTGGTCCAGATGACAGCTTCGCGCACCTGCGTGAACTGGGCCGCCTGAGCGAGACGTGACGTGTGGGGTGTTGGCAGTGCCATCCTCCCGGTGCAGCTGCACCCCACACGACTCGTTATAGGTTCATGTCTGCTGGTGACATCGTTTCCCGGTGGAAATGATAATCCGTGCGGGAACACGGTGGGCCGCTGGGGTCTGTTAGTAGGGATTCGGCGCTCGTTGCCCGTACCTCGACCTGTTCACAGCGAACCCGTCGACTCCCGAACGCAGACCCCGGCTGGCTATCCGCCAACCGCGCACGCATTTGCTTTCGCGTCCTTCCTCTACACTCGAATTGACACTGCACGACTAGGCAGTGTTTTTTTAATTCACAACTTGTGGTGGGACTGGCAGGGTTCGAACCTGCGACCAATCGGTTATGAGCCGACTGCTCTAACCCCTGAGCTACAGTCCCATCAGAAATCGTTAATCAACCACGCTATTGTAACCGAAATCCTGTGCTACCTCTAGTCGTAATCTGTATTAGGTGCTATGATTGAGCTACGTTAGCTAAAACAAAAAAAGTTCCAAACACATGAAGGAAATTGCTAGCAAATTTTTGAGTTCGCAAACAGCGGTCACCGGCCTATTTTTAGTGGTCGCTATTTCGCTGATGTTTAATACCCTAAAAGTTATCCAACAGAACTACGAACTGCAGCAAAAAGTTGATGTGCTGGCAGACGAGGTGGCACTTATCGAGGTCCAGAATCAAAATCTTGCCTATAACATCGAATATTACAAAACCGATTCCTATCTTGAAGTCGAGGCCAAGCGTCGTTTTAATCTAGCCGAACCGGGTGAGAAAGTCGTCTTTTTGCCAAAAGACGGTGACGCGGAGCCGGAACCAACAGTGACTGAAGCAGAAGCTGATGTAGACTTGCGTCCGTCCTATCAACAGAATTTTGAGAAATGGATGATATTCCTATTTGGGAGTACTCAGTAAATGTTTGGCAAAAAGAAAAGCGACAAGAAAGGTGAGTCCACACAGGATAACGACCTTGATCGACCCCAAACGCTTGCCGAGCTCGATGCAATGGCGCGTGAAAAAAAAGACGACAAGGTGATGCTCGATGACGAGGAGAGCGGGGGAAATAGCCGTGACATTGAACATGAGATGACACACAGTGATGAGCTGAGTGCTGATGTTGACGTTAAAAAAGTTACCAAATCGCAACGCAAGCTATGGGTGTTGGTGACAATCGCTTCTATCATGGTCCTGATTGCCGGAATCTTCTTTTACATTCAGCTCGAGGATGGCGGCAGCGTTGGCATTGGCGCAGGGGGTGATGGCACGGTTGAGGATGTTGTCGAAGATGTGCCCGACGGGGTTACCGTACCAAAGGGACGTCATGGCTATGTTGCCAAAGCAGGGCAGACGTCATACAAACGCTACTCGTTTGAAAACGAGTCCGCAGAAGATATCGATGTAGGTGCCAAAATTGCACGTCGGAATTATGCATTTCAAATGAG
>JBPEXE010000039.1:0-5398 GCA_052031955.1 Saccharimonadales bacterium (SeqCode) | reverse complement strand
GGTGCGTGCCAGCTCAATTTTATCTGAGCTAAGGGCAATAGGGATATCTCGCTTGGCGCAGAACCGTAGGAAGCTTCGCAGCGCGATGAGGTGGTAGTTCTGTGTGGTCTTGGACATAGTATCACCGTTGTCGTTTTCGTATCGGTTAAGCCACAGGCGCCATTTACGAATGAGTTCGGCATCAATTTCATCAATAAAGACGTCACCGGCAAACTCAACCAGCCGTTGGAGGTAGTGGTCGTAGTTGGCAATCGTTTTCTGTGAGCGGTTTTGCTCAATCTCCATGTATTCGAGGAAGTCGACGATTAAATCTGTGATTGTTTGTTTTTCAGCCATGATGGAGCTTCTGCTTACGATGCCAGTATATCATTGTGCGACACTCGGGCGGTAGTTGATGTCAAAACTGCCATTCATCAGATATAATTGGGGGAATGTTAAGCATTATTATTCTCGCCATTATTCAGGCGCTGACCGAATTTATCCCTGTCTCAAGTTCTGGTCATTTGATAATTGCTGAAAAACTGACGCCGCTTACAAGCTCACTCGAGCTCGATGTAGCCTTGCACTTCGGTACCCTACTGGCGCTCCTCGTCTACTTTTTCCCTCGACTCAAGGATTTAGTGCTGCATTGGAAGAAGAATCAACGACTCATCATCAATCTGATTATTACCTCGATTCCGGCCGCAGCGATGGGCTTCCTTTTTGACGATATCTTCAAAGAAGACGCTCGTTCACTTGGGGTGGTTATCATTATGATGGCGACCGTTGGCTTTATCATGTTGTTCTCAGAAACGGCCTTTAAAGTAAACACGCGCATCCGAAGTATTGATAAGTTACGCCATGCCCATGCGTTCTTTATCGGTCTTGGACAAGCGCTAGCTCTCATCCCGGGCACCTCTCGTTCGGGTATAACCATGCTGGCCGCAAAACAAGTCGGATTGAGCAATAAGCTGGCTGCCGAATATGCGTTCTTGGCGGGAATTCCAGTTATAGCCGGGGCGTCACTCAAGGTGTTTATCGACCCAGAAACCGGTGACGCTCTTCGCGCAGAACCAGTCAAAGTTATTGTTGGGGTAGCGGTGGCATGCATCGTCGGTTTGTTTGCCCTTCGTTTCCTGATAAAATACCTCGCAGACAACGGTCTGCGTGTCTTCGGCTGGTATCGACTGGCCCTGGCCGCAATTCTGTTCGTAATTTGGCTTAATCAATAGGAGTACACCCAAAACATGCAACAAACACTCATCGTTCTGAAACCAGATACCGTAAAACGCGGCTTGGTGGGCGAGATACTACAACGCTTCGAGCGTGCCGGTTTGAAAATCGTCGCTATGAAGATGCTTGAGCCAGACTACGATCACTACTACCATCACTATGAAAACATTGGTGAGATGATATCGAGGCGCGGGCAACATGCCTTTGACGTAACGCTTGAATTCATGCAGGACGGACCTGTCATTGCCGTTGTACTCGAAGGTGCGAACTCAGTCGCCTTAGTGCGCAAGCTTGTTGGGACAACCGCACCGGAAGAAGCACAGCCAGGCACAATTCGCGGCGACTACGCACACATGGGCTTTGCCTACAGCGACGAGAAGAAGATGGGTATTCCAAACATGATTCATGCCTCAGGTGATCCAAAAGAAGCCGAGCAAGAAATTTTGCACTGGTTTAGCGACGCAGAAATCTATGACTATCTGACGGTACACGACATTTTCACCACTGGTAGCCGCGAGGTCAAAAAGCCGAAGGACAAAAAGTCCCAGAAGTAACCACATCTGTTAGAATAGGGTCATTCGCCCTGGTAGTTCAATGGATAGAATAAGTCCCTCCTAAGGATTAGATCCAGGTTCGACTCCTGGTCGGGGCACCACTTAGATGTGTTGAAATCACATCTGGATGTATACTGGTATCATGTCGAAAAAGCATAAGAAACACATACATCACGAAAACTTTAAACCACTCTTCGACACACAACATGAAGATGAAGAAGTATTGATGGTGTTTCGACGTCACCCGGTGGTCATGCGCAAGGGGTTAATCGCTCTCATGATAGGGTTGCTGTTGGGTATGATTCCGAGCTTGATATGGCCGACAGATTTGGGTAACCTATGGTTCGCGCCTCTTGGCATGGCCCTTGGCGGGATATTCCTGTTTTACGAGTGGGTCGGCTGGTATTACAGCATCTTTATCGTGACCGACCAGCGACTGGTGCAAATTACGCAAAAGGGTCTGTTCCGGCGAACCGTGAGCGACACCGGTTTAGACAAAATTCAGAACATTAACTTTGAAATAAATGGAATCCAAGAAACCCTGTTGGGATTTGGTACAATACTGGTGCAAACATACGTGGGGGATACCATCATGGACCATATACACCACCCTGCGATGGTACACGAACACATAGTCAAGATTATTAAAGAACTGGGGTACTCGTCGTTCAGCACGATGCCACGATCAGCGAGAGAAGAGGAAGAGTAGCAATTAGATGAGTGCGAAGAGTAATAAAAAGCGGTCTATTTCGAAACCAAAGTTTTTGAGCTCGAAGAAATCTAAGACCAAGAAGGATGCTCCCGAGGAGGATGCTGAAGGTGCGGCACCACGAATCACGAGCGACACCGTTGCGGAACACCGTGAGGAAATCCTATCGGGTGCACGTCGATTTATTTATCCGTTGCAGCACTCGCGTAAGCGCGTTGTCGTAATCTCAATAGCCATTATAACGGCTATCATTATAGGCTCGATTAGCTTCTCGGCATTGTTGCTGTATCGCTATCAAAGCACCGGGAACTTTGCCTATCAGGTGAGCCAGGTAATCCCGTTCCCGGTTGCCAAAGTGAATGGCACCTATGTGCCTTTTGAACACTACCTCTTTGAAATGAACTACTCACTGTATTATTACCGAACCATTTCACAGGAGGGCGTTGATATCGAGAGCTCAGAAGGACAACAGGTCCTCCGACAGCTCAAGCAAGACGCGCTAGAAAAAGTAAAACTTGATGAGATGGCGCGCCAGCTGGCAAAGGACAATGACATCAACGTTACCAATGAAGACATCAATCGCCAGATTGAACTGATACGCAATAACTCAGGCGTTGGTGATTCTGACGAAGCATTTGAAGACATCATTCGCAGCTCGTATGATTGGGACATTAATGACTTGCGTCGCTCACTCCGTACGCAACTCATTCGACAGTCGCTGCCTCGGGTACTTGATACCGAAACAATCGGCCACGCTCAGGAAGCCAGCCAAAAGATTACGGAAGGCGAAAAGTTTGAAGATCTCGTGGCGACCTATTCCGATGACATTCTCACCAAAGACCGAAAAGGCGTGATTGGCGAGATTAGTCGAACTGATACTCAGTTGCCACCAGAGTTTATTGAAGCTGCGTTTTCTCTCGGTGAGGGTGAGGTAAGTGGCGTTGTCGAATCACGCTTTGGCCTGCACATCATAAAGATTAACAAGATTGACGGTGATACCCGTGAGGTCGCACACATCTTGTTCCAGTACTTCGATGTTGAGGAGTTCCTGCGCGAAGAAATCTCAAAAGTTGAGGTCTCTGACTACATCACGGTAGAATAGACCATAAGACATCACGCTAACGAGAGGAGTCCTTATGGCAACTATTAAGCTACCCGGGTTGATTGACGTGCACGTGCACCTGCGAGACCCAGGACAGACGCATAAAGAGGACTTCACAACCGGCACCTCAGCGGCATTGGCCGGTGGCTTCACGACAGTCGTTGATATGCCAAATAATGCGGAACCAATCATCTCTGTTGAGAGGCAGCAAGAAAAGCGTGACTTGGCTGGAAACAAGGCTGTATCGGATATCGGCTTTCATTACGGCTCGATGGGTGAGAATCTTGATACATTTGAAGAGGCTGCCAAGTTATCGGTAGGCCTCAAGCTCTATCTCAATAACACAACCGGTGGCTATGTACTCGACCCTGAAAATCTCAAGAAGATTTACGCCGCATGGCCAAAAAATCAGGTTGTCTTGCTGCATGCTGAAGAAGATTTTATTGATATCGCTATCGAGTCGCTGGAAGGATTGAACCGCCCAGTCCACATCTGCCACATGCCGAGCAAAGAGATTCTCGAAAAGATTATCGAAGCCAAGAAGCAGGGCATTCCTCTGACCTGTGGCGTCTGTGCGCACCACTTATTTTTGACCGAGAAAGACGTTGATACACTCGATGTCTACGGCAAGATGCTGCCATCACTCAAGACGAGCGAAGATCAGCAATACTTGTGGGATCATCTTGATGATATCGATATCTTTGAGAGTGATCATGCACCACATACGCACGAAGAGAAGGCTGAGGGCGCTCATGGTGTGCCGGGCCTGGAAACAACGCTCCCACTGTTGCTGAAAGCCGAGGCTGAGGGCAAGATTACGCGCGAGCAGATTATCGAAAAATGCTACACTAATCCCGCCAAAATCTTTGGTATCGCAACAGATGAGGATACCTATGTTGAAGTTGACATGACGCCAACCACAATTAAGAACGAAGAGCTCAAGACCAAGTGCGGTTGGAGCCCATTTGACGGTTGGGAAGTGCCAGGCAAAGTCTCAAAAGTCGTAATTCGTGGTGAGACCGTGTTTGAAAACGGCGAAGTGCTGGCAGAGCCGGGAAGCGGCCGAATTATTGAAGCGACTTCTTAATATCTTGCGCTAAATATTGATTCCACATCGCGCCGGTGGCTGACTGGACGCAGTTCGCACCGTGTTTGATGTAGTGGGCGTAGTCTTCGGCATTCATCACGCCACCAACGCCAATAATTTCGTAGTTCAGACCTTTTTCTTGGCGGATTGTGTTGAGTCTGTCGACCATATCGAGACCAGCCCAGCGAATGCCGGCGCCACAGCAACCGCTTTTCAGTCGAGCAGGGCCACCAGGCAGGGCTTGGTTGCCATCTTCATCAACAACTGCAGCCGGAATGGTATTGATAGAGCTGATTGCAGCCACATATGGGTCGATTCGCTCGGCGATATCTTCAAGCAGTTCCTGTTGCTCGTCAGAGTAGTAACCAACCTTAGCAACCAATGGCACATCGCCAACCGCTGCTTTGGCTCGCTTACAAATTTCTACCACAGAATCAGCTGAATAGCAGAGGACGCCTTCACTCGCCACATTTGGGCATGATAGATTCAACTCAATCACTTTTACGCCGGTTTCGGCGGCCAGTTTTGCAGTATGTGCAAAATCGTCGAAGTAATCATCATCGGTAAAGCCGTCTTGGATGGTTCCAACCACGCTCATCATAAGCAGCTGGCCTTTGCCTTCTGCATCAACCGCTTTTTTGAGGTCATCTACCCAAAATTCCGGTCCTTTTGAGGGGTTGCCGAATGAGTTGGTGATGGTCAGCTGTGATGTATCGTCTGGGAACTCTGTCGAA
>JBPEXE010000038.1:0-3639 GCA_052031955.1 Saccharimonadales bacterium (SeqCode) | reverse complement strand
CTCAGCTACGCACAAATCGTAGACACCATGGAGCAAGAGGGCGAGCGACGCTATATGCACCACTACAACGCACCAGGATGGACAGTTGGTGAAGTTCGCCGACTATCAGGTCCTGGCCGTCGAGAAATTGGTCACGGCTACCTTGCCGAGCGCGCTTTGATTCCTGTGCTGCCAAGCGAAGAAGAATTCCCATACGCAATCCGCAGTGTGACCGAGATTATGTCTCAAAACGGTTCGACCTCAATGGCGGCAACCTGCTCAAGCTGTTTGGCTTTGATGGACGCCGGTGTACCGATTAAGCGACCTGTATCAGGTATCGCAATGGGCTTGATGGTTGACGGTGATGACTACTACGTATTGTCTGATATTGCCGACGCTGAAGACTTTGCCGGTGACATGGACTTTAAGGTAACCGGTACCGAAAAGGGTATTACCGCCTTGCAGATGGACATGAAGGTAAAGGGCTTGGCGCCGAAGGTTCTCCGTGAAGCACTGGAGAAGGGTAAAGTTGGCCGAGCGAAGATTCTTGACCACATGGTGAGCGTGATTGCTGAGCCTCGTAAGGCGCTCAACCCGTATGCACCTCAGGTTGAAAGCATCAAGATTAATCCAGATAAGATTCGTGAAGTTATCGGTAAGGGTGGCGAGATGATTAACAAGATTATCGCTGAGACCGGTGCCGAAATTGACATCAAGGATGATGGTTTGGTGATGATTTTCGCCAACAACCAAGAGTCTATGGACGCCGCCCGTAAATGGGTTGAGGACATTGTTGAAGAGCCTGAAGTTGGCAAGATTTACGAAGGTAAAGTCGTGAAGATTATGGACTTTGGTGCATTCGTAAACATCCTGCCTGGAACAGATGGCATGGTCCACGTATCCGAGATGGCTGAAGAGCGAACCGAGAATCCATCAGATGTTGTGTCTGAAGGTGACATGGTTCGCGTGAAGCTCGTTGCAATTGACGACCGTGGTCGTTTGAACCTTTCAATGAAGAAGGCAAAATAAGCATGTCTGAGAGTCGAGACGGCGGTGTTTTTGAAGCTGCTCGCTCGATTCGACAATTTGCTTACGAAACCATGATGGTCTGTGACGAGCGAGGGATTTCCGGAGCTGAGCTCACAGACCAACGTGAGGCAAACGAAGTCCTAGACGCGCTTGAAGCAGCCGGTATGGACCCGTTCCTGCCGGAAGCAGTTACTGATGTGACTCGAGAGGAAATTAGCCGAGCGCGCTTCGCAGTCGATGCACTCAGAAGCCACGAACTAACAGCGAGGTAAACAGGGTGAGTAGGTCTGAAAAGCAGACACAGTTGAATCAGATTGCGGCAGAGATTGAGAAAAACAATGTCTGCCCAGATTTGGCTCAAACAGCCACACAGCTCGTGATGGGCGATGGTAATCCTAATGCAGATATCGTATTTGTCGGCGAAGCGCCAGGCAAAAACGAGGATGAAAAAGGAATACCTTTCGTCGGAGCGGCCGGCAAATTCTTGGATGAAATGCTGGCGTCCATCAAGCTCGAGAGGGCGGACGTATACATCACCAACATAGTGAAGTACCGCCCACCCAATAATCGAGATCCGGAACCGGAAGAGAAGAAAGAATTCTTCCCGTACCTTATCAAACAGCTTGCCGTTATCGAGCCGAAGATACTGATTCCGCTCGGACGACATTCGATGAATGCCTTTTTGCCCGACTTTAAGATCAGTGAAGTCCATGGCAAGGTGTATCGACGCAAGCTATTAATCGATGGCCAAGAGAAAGAGATGCTCATCCTGCCCTTGTATCATCCAGCAGCTGCCCTCTACAACGGTGGTATGCGGGAGACATTACTTGAGGATTTCTCGGCCATCCCACATTTAATCGAAACTAACTAATAACTCTAAAAATAAGGAGAAAAAATGGCACAAAACAATAACAGGTCGGGTAATCGAGCACCAAAAAAGCCAGGTGCAAACCGACCACAACAACAGAACAAGCAGGGTCCAGCCAGCAAGCCTCGAGCTGCTTCACGCGCCTCACGCGGACAGGCTGCGCGTGCTTCGCGCATGAACTCTGACACTGTAGACAAGATGATTAACTCGGTTGTAACTGACGTTAATCGCGTTAAAGTTACAGCCCGTGCAAACCAACTCGAGACCTCTAACGCCGTGAAGGTGATTGGTATCGGTGGTATGGACAGTGGTGGCGCCAAGAACATGATGATTATTGAGTATCAAAATGATGCAATCGTCATCGACTGTGGTAACGAACTTGGCGTTGATTTGCCGGGTGTAAACTTTGCCATCAACGACATTACGTACCTAAAGAAAATTCAGCACAAGCTCAAGGGTTACGTGATGACTCATGGGCACCTCGACCACATCGGTGGCTTGCCGTACATCCTGCCACAGGTGCCTGCACCGGTGTATGGTTCACGCTTCACGATTGGTATGGTTGAGCAAACGATTAAGAACTCAGACCACCAGGTTGAGGGCTTTAAGCTACAGACCGTCATCATGAATGAAGACAACCATGAACAGCTCAAGCTAGGTCGTGATTTGAGTATCGAGCTGGTTCGTGTAACGCACTCGATTCCAGGCTCAACAGCCGTCGTGATTCGCACGCCAGAGGGTGTGCTGATTAACACTGGCGACTTCCGTCTTGACCCGGAACCACTCGACCACAAACCAACTGATATTGAACGTCTGAAAGAGCTTGGTAAAGAAGGTGTGTTGTGTTTGATGTCGGATAGTACGACCGGTGAAAAACTTGGTCGTACGCCAACCGAGCAAACACTTGAGCCGTCATTCCACGAGATCTTCCGCTCAGCACCCGGACGTGTATTCGTGGGTGTCTTCTCGACCAACATTAACCGTATTCAAATGCTCGTGAACGCAGCTGTCCAGGATGGTCGCAAGATTGCCATCGACGGACGCTCAATGATGCTGACGCTCGAAACGGCTGTGAAGCACGGCTATATTAAGATTCCAAAAGGTACATTCATTCCAATCGCCAACACTGGTGGCATGAAGGACCAAGAGCTAGTCGTGATTGCGACCGGTTCTCAAGGTGAGCCGAACGCAGCTATCGTGCGTATGTCTGAAGGTGAGCACCGCCACGTGAAGATGAAGGCAGCCGACACCGTAATCCTAAGCTCGACACCTATTCCTGAATCAGGTAACGATGCGCCGATTGGCCGCATGGTAGATAACCTCGTTCGACAGGGTGTGCATGTGTTCCGCCACGCTACGCATGAGCTCGATAAGTGTGGTCCGTTGCACGTTTCCGGCCACGCCGGCCAAGACGAGCACCGCGATTTGCTGGAGATTCTGAAGCCAAAGTTCTACTTGCCAATCTATGGTGCGGTGCGTGCTAAGCAGTACTTGATTGAAATGGCTGTTGAAAATGGCGTACCACGCAAGAACACCTACAACAACACCAACGGTGAAGTGATGGCGTTTACCAAAGATTCAATGGAGTCAGCTGGTATCGTTGAGCACGGGACCGTTCTGGTTGATAACACCGGTGCCGTGGTCTCAAACGTGGTCGTAAAAGACCGCATGTTGATGGCTGAAGACGGCTTGGTGTCTGTCATTCTGACGGTTGATAAAAAGAATGGCCAGCTCATGACGAGCCCAGACATCATCACGCGTGG
>JBPEXE010000037.1:0-4574 GCA_052031955.1 Saccharimonadales bacterium (SeqCode) | reverse complement strand
AATTTGCCAACTTCTTTCATCACCGAGCGATAGCCTTCATTTGCTCCGGCTACTATCGGAGCGCCCATCGCCATTGCCTCAAGCAACACAATGCCAAAACTCTCACCATATAAAGCCGGCGAGCAAAACACGTCGCATGTTTTCAGGAGCCGCAGCTTATCTTCCTCGCTGACAAATCCTAAGAAGTGAACGTCGTCGATACCATATTGCTCAATATAGTTTTGCAGACCGCGCATCTTTGGCCCATCACCAGCAATTACCAGACGTACGTTGTCATGTTCGTGACGCAACTTCTCGTACGCACGCACCAAGTACTCAACACCTTTGCGCTTTTCAAGGCGCCCAATATAGAGAATTGTCTTGATGTCATCATTGAACTCTTCGTAAAAATCAACTTTTGCAGGATCAAACTTACTCAACTCAATACCATTCGGCACAATTGTAATGTCATCGTCAGTTGCTTTCTTTACATAAACGGCTGCAGCATCGGACACTGCAGTAATGAAGTTGATATATTTTGATCGGTTTCGGTGATAGGGCAGGTATATCAAATTGGCCGATCGGCTCATGATGTCATCAGGTTGGTGGGCGTGGAAGGTTGCCACGTTGATGGCCGTCGAACGCGATAGGATCTGTCCTGCCAAAAGTGGCACCATTGGTTCGTGGTAATGCAAGATATCAAACTTCTCCCGTTCAAGCATTTCGTCAATAGCAGACGGCGTTGCGCTGGCAGAGACTTCAAAGCTGGTCGTCGGAGCGTTGAACATTGTCGAGCCACCTAATGTGATAACGTTTGCAGGGTCTTTGTTCTCGCCATTTGGTGGTGTCGGCGTAATAATCTTTGCTTCATGCCCCCGTGCGCGCAATTCTTCTGCCACAGCTCGAACATGCTCTTGGACTCCTCCAAATCGAAAATAGTCGTAGGGGCAGACGATGCCAATCTTCATACTCATCCTGTAGTCTTACTTGAATTCATTATCTCATTAATCATTTCATCATCAAACAGCTTCGCAACTTCGCGCTTATCTGCAATCATGCTGGGCATGTGCACACCCAACTCCAGATAGAGTGGCTTATAGTTGTCATAGAGGTCGCGCATTGTTTTATTAACTTCCTTATGATCAACATACTGGTCATGCTTGGTCAGAATATTGAACATTGGCACCCGTATCACCCGTTCGGTGTAGCGTCGGAGGTCATCAAAGAACATCATTCTCGTCGTGATGGCTTGCGTATACTGGTCATTTATCACCCAGTGGTAGTATTCCATCTGCCGAAATTGTTTCTTGAGATCACCATCACCTGTTTTCATCTTCTTTTTAAAGATAGAGAACACGCGCAACATAATACCGAGCGAAAATCGATTAAAGAAGAGGAGCCACGGGATGACACGCAAAATCGGGTTCGAGCCAATGAAGGCCAAGATAGTAACCGGTATCTTGTAGGCAGGCTTCAGGTGGAAGTCCTTCCCGGCCCCAAACGTCACAAACCCAATCACGCGGTCGAGCCAGGCTTCGGTTTCTGGGTACATCTGCAGCATTCGCGTGACGTACTGGCCGCCTATCGAGACTGCAAAGATTGTCACATTCTTGGTCAGCTTCTGAGTTTTTAAAATCGTGTACAAATACTCGCCATAGCTATCAAAGTTGATTGGTTTCTTGATTTTCTTAAAGCTATCCATACCGCCAAAGCCGGGTGTGTCGATAGAGTAGACATTACCATAATCTGCCAAAAACAATATGAAGCTCACCATCCGCTCATGAGATGTATGATGGCCGCTCACAATTACAAAATTCCGATCCTTGTGTTTTTTGTTTGTCGCAGGGTAGTGGGCAATACGACCACTCAGGCCACTGTAATGGATATGCTTAATATTCTTGACTGGTATAGATATTGGCGGGGTTGGTCTTTTCATTGCTACTGATAGGTAACATTCTGTCCGACCCAAACGAATTCCCATGGCTCAGGATTTGGACCCTGGTTGGTTAATCCGTCCGGATAACTTGGGATAAACCCAAACCGTTTCGCGTTCTTAAAATTGTCTGCCGACATCCATCCATAGGCGTAGGAGTCGGCAAATATCGCAAAACCCGGATCTTCAACATCTATTGTATACCCGCTGTGATGTCTTGAATAGCCCGGCGGAGCGGTTATCTGCAACAGTCCGTCGAGCGCACCTGTCTGGGTGCCGGCAATCAGCCCATCATTGGTGATGCCACTATTGGTCATGCGCTCGATAAACAGACGTCTCTGGTTTTCAACAGAGCGATACCCGGATACAAAATTAATCGAAATGCCTTCCTCTTTGGCTGCCTGTTGCATATCGAGCCACCTGGTGATCAGCAGTTCTTGCACCGGCATGCCATCAATCTCATTGAGCAGGCCACTGGCAACCTGCCGGAGTTTATAACCTCGCTTTTCGGCAGCTGCCTGAATAATCGCATCAGCGTCGGCATCACCGGTAATGGCCGGCGCTTCTATGATTGGCGTGAGATTCGGGTGCGACAGGTTGTCATATGCCAACATGAATTCCTCGGCAGTAAAGGTTTTGATGTTGGTTTTTTGGTCTGTCTCTTTGGGCTCAGCCGTACCCTCAACCACATCGCCGGCAACATCCTCTGTCGCTGCCTCAGGGCTGACTTCATCGGGCTGCGAGCCAAACAGAAAAGTAAGGCCAACGAAGATTGCCAACAACACGAGCGATATCTTGAGAAAGGTTCGCTTTGCCTCCATAGTACAAGTGTAACCATTATCGTGTAAGATAGCTATATGAAGCGACATGTCGTTATAGGGGTAGTTTGTCTTATGGGTCTGGCTGGCCTTTGGTTTGCGTTTGGTACTGGCGAGACAGTCAGCGATGAGCCGGCCATACAGCCTGAGCAAGCCGAGAATACCGAGCAAGTAGAAACTGCGGAGCCGGAGGCGCCACGAGCTATTCGAATTGCAGCTGTTGGCGACATGCTACCGCACGACACAGTCAACCTGCGC
The DNA here is from genome assembly GCA_052031955.1 of Saccharimonadales bacterium (SeqCode). Classification (GTDB taxonomy): domain Bacteria; phylum Patescibacteriota; class Saccharimonadia; order Saccharimonadales; family JBPEXE01; genus JBPEXE01. Next base: position 1,586 of record JBPEXE010000037.1, on the reverse strand, counting down.
GCTGAGGTAGGAGATGGGTATGACTACACGCCGTTCTTTACCAATGTCCAGCCATATGTCGCCGATGCTGATATTGTCTTTTGCAACCAAGAGTCGCCGTCCGCAGGCAACAACTTCGGCGTCACCGGCTATCCGACCTTCAACGCGCCAGTCGAATTTAGTCGCGACCTAGAGAAGTTTGGCTGTAACGTTATAAATCTCGCCAATAATCATGTTGCCGACAAAGGGCAGGACGGCGTCAATGGAACGCTCGACACCTGGAAAGCGCTCAGCCCCTTGGCGGTAAGTGGGGCAAATCGTGATGCGGCATCCCAGGCGGAGCCGGCATATTTTGAAGTGGGCGGGCGCAAAATTGCCTTCATCGCCTTTACCGATTTGAGCAACAATACGTCTATCCCAAGCCACACCATTAACATGTTCTCGGATAGCCTGGTAGAGCGGCTGGCAACTGAAGCCGCCGCGAATGCAGACTTCGTAATTGCGTCAGCGCACTGGGGAGTCGAGGATTCGTCGACCGTGACGGTTGGACAGCGCAATTGGGCTAAAATGTTGGCACAGAATGGAGTCGACCTGATTATCGGCACGGGTCCTCATGTCTTGCAACCGGTTGAAAAAATTGGCAACACCTATGTTTTCTACTCTTTGGGGAATTTTCTTTCCACCCAGCTCGAAATAGAGCAGCTAACTGGCGGCATTGCCTACATCGACGTGCCGCTTGGGGAAGGCGCGCCGACAGTATCATTCCTCCCGACCTATATGCATTACACCTGGTCTGCCGATGAGGCGGCAGTAGAAGATTTGTTGGCGCGTAATAACCTTAACCTCTATCCGCTCGATAAAGCCGAGTCGCGGATTGCCGATTCGTTATTTGATACCACCATGCAAGAACAGTTAACCCGAATCACAAAGTTGCTTAACGCAGAAACGCCTGTAGAAATATTAACCAGCGACTAAAGCCCGAAGTATTCCTCCATGGTTTGGCTTGAAGTATAGAGCTCGGTTGCAAGATCAACCCCCAGATATCGTAGGTGCCATGGCTCATATTGATAGCCGGTAATATCTTCTTTTCCTTTTGGATAGCGCACAATAAATCCAAATTCATGAGCATGCTCGGCAACCCAAGTGCCTTCCGGTGTGTCACGGAAGCATTCCTGCAGGTAACAATTGTTAGATGCCGGTGCGACATCACCGACTAAACCGGTCTGATGCTCACTCGTGCCCGGCTTTGCCGAAAATTTATCCGCCTCAGCCTGACCATAGGTAGCCACATAGTTGTTATAGTAGAACGCCTGCAGGTCGGCATCTCGATAGCCACTCCCAAGCATCAGGTCGATGTTTTCGGTGGCCGCCTTGGCGAACATTAACTCAAGGGCAGTTGCTGCTTCATCGCGCATGGAGCGTTCCATCTCGCTTTTGCCGTCCTTCGTAGTTACGTCGACCAGGCGAATATTCGAGGGAGCGTAGCTGAGCGGTATCGGCCGCTCCTTGTTTACCACCACCCAGAGACTATCCTCATCATCAATCGAATATTCGAGCTGATTTACTTCGATATCCTCTATGGCCGCATTATCACTCTCGGCCGCTTG
>JBPEXE010000036.1:0-3526 GCA_052031955.1 Saccharimonadales bacterium (SeqCode) | reverse complement strand
CTAGACCGATGGGGAGAAGCGCAGTCGAAGAAATACCTGTTCGAACTCCGACAAACCCTTCACCTGCTGGCTGAAACCCCGTCCCTGGGAAAGCCCAGGCCGGATGTAGGGGAGGACGTGTTGAGCTTCCCCCACATCAGTCATGTCATTTATTACGTGGTTCATGCGCAGCAGTTGGTGGTGTTTGGTGTCCTGCACAAGCGGATGGTGCCAGTGAATCACCTGGATGGGCGCGAGGTGATTTAAATGTGGCTGACGATCGGGCCGCATTGAATCGGCACTCGCTATGGAAAATATCGAACGTATTCAGCTGTTATCCAGCACGGAAGTCGAAGAGTTATATGCTCGCCCAGAATTCAATACCCATGAACAAAGCCTGTATTTTTCATTAAGTCCGACAGAACGCGCCGCGCTTGAGCAGTTTCGCAATACCCAGACCCGTATCCACTTCATCCTGCAATTGGGTTATTTCAAGGCCAAGCAGCAGTTTTTTAACTATTCGCTCGATGAGGTCAGTGCCGATGTTGAATATATCGTTGCAACCTATTACAACGGTGCAGATGCGGCACAGTTCACCGGAAACCTCTCTCGTGAATATTCGCGTAAGCAACGCCAGGCGATACTGTCACTTTTCGACTACCGAAGCTGGTCGCCTCAATTTAGAGCTGAAATAGAATCCCACATCGGTCTGTTATTACGCTATTACCCCAAAGGGCACAGTGCTTTCCGGCAGTTGCTCGCGTTTTTCGATCACCAGAATTTAATCATTCCGTCCTATCGAACGTTCCAGGACATGTTCAGCCGCGCCTTTGCCGCCGAGGAACAGCGGTTAAATAACGCCATCTCTTCCATACCGTCATCAATCAGTGGCCAGCTTATGACGCTGGTGCGGCGAGATGATGGTATCACGGCGCTCAACATCATTCGCGCGGATCAAAAAGACTTTCAGTATACGGCGGTCAAATCGGAAGTGGACAAAGCCCTGCGGATTGAGGAGTTGTACGAGTTTGCGAACGGTTTTATTCCGTCTCTGGGGTTGTCAAAGAATGCCGTTCGCTACTATGCCGATGTTGCCGAACAGTATGCCGCATCCCGCTTACGTCGGCTGAGCAAACCGCAAAAATGGCTCTATGCTTTGTGCTTTGTTTACCACCGCTACCAACAGATTATGGATAATCTGATCGTTAGTTTTTGCTATCACACCCGCGCCATTATGGACGCCGGCAAGACCTACGCCTCAATGGCTCATATGGAGCACAGCTCCAAGGTGGTGACCGACTTTCCCAAGCTGGCCAAGTTTTTGAAGTGGTTCCCAAATCGAAACCCCAACATGAGTCAGGATGAACTGAATGAAGCAGCCTACAGCATGTTGCCCAAAGAGCAGTTTTCAGCCATGGCAGAGTTTCTGGAAGGCAAATCTTTCGATAAGAAAGCCGCCTTGTGGGAGTACTATGGAAAATCTTCTCGCATATTTGCACTGTATCTTCGCCCGATATTTACAACAGTCAAGCTGGAGTACTACAAGGAAAACAGCTACATCGGCGAATTGATCAATCTACTGAAAGCGCATTATGCCAGCGGGAAAAGTCCATCGGATTTAAAAATTTGTGATGACCTGGGGTTTACCATCCCCAAAAACATGAATCAATATTTGAAGCGGGAACCGAATGACACGCACATCGATCCGTACCTGTTCGAGTTCTTTGTTTACCAGAAAATTTATCATGAGATTGACCGTGGCCGTCTCTATTGCAATGACAGTGTCTCTTACTGTGATATCGATACCGATCTGGTGGACGACGCACTGGTAGACGATGTTGAGAAGATCGCGGCGGAGTTTGGTTATCCCAAGATACCCATCTACTGTGATCAGCGACTTGAGGAGGCGCTTCAGGAGCTGAACAACGCCTGGGAGCGAACGACTCACAATATCCGTGAGAATAATAATCATGGATTCAGTGTTCGAGAAACCAAGACCGGACAACAACACTGGAGTTTGCTCTATGACAGTGTTGAAAAGCTGGATGATGCGTTCTTTAAAAACCTGCCCAAGGTGGACATTGCCAGTATTGTCATGTTCATCGGCGATCGGATTGGAATGTGGAGCGCATTTACCCACATGAAAGATCGCTACACCAAGCGGAAAAAACCGCTGCCTCTGGCGATCAACGCCTGCTTGTTATCAGAGGCGTTTGGGTTCGGTACATTGAAAATGGCTGATATGTCTGACCTGGAAATCAGCCAGTTACGTGCAATGCGGGAGGATTTCGTGCGGGTGGATACGCTATGCGCCGCCAATGAAATTGTCAGTAACCACATTCATTCGCTTCCCATATTTAATCAGTGGAATTTGATGGATGAGAAAGTACTAGCGGATGCGGATGGACAAAAATTTGCGACCACAGACAGTACAATTCAATCCCGTTACTCCAGGAAGCACCTTGGCAAAGGCCGTGGTATCTCACTCTACACGCTGCTCGCCAACTATGTGGCAGTTAATGCGAAAAATATCGGCCTGAACGAGTACGAAGGACATTCGCTGTACGATATGATCTACAACAACAAAACCGATATTGATATCCACATGGTGACCGGTGATAACCATTCATTGAACAAGCTGAATTTTGTCACGCTGGATTCCATCGACGTGGATTATGTCCCCAGCATCAAAAATGTGCGAGACGCTGCTGACGATATCTATACCGCTGAACCGTTAGACTATGACACCGGAATCCTCAAACCCAAGGGCGTGATCAATGTTGATCGTATCCGCTCACAACGTCGAGGTGTCATGCGGGTATTACTTTCACTCATCATGCAGGAGAACACCCAGAGCAATATCATCCGTAAGCTCAACTCACATGCCCGTTATGCCAGGCTCAAAGCCGCGCTGTTTGAATATAATACCATCTTCAAGAGTATCCATGTTCTCAATCTGATTGACGATATGGAGCTCAGGAAAGCAATCCGAAGCGCCCGTAATCGCACAGAGGCCTACCATCAGCTTCAGAGCAATATCCGGAAGACTTATAACGGCATCTTTCAAGGCAAAAGAATCGTCGAAAACCGGGTCAGTGCCCATGCTGCCAGGTTAATCGCCAACTGTATCGTGGCCTACAACAGCATGATCTTGAATGCCGTGTACCAAAGGATGCTGGCCAACGGCGCGCCTCAAGCGGTCATCGATGAATTTATCCGGATTTCACCGATTGCCTGGACACATACGTTATTTACAGGTCGGTATAACTTCAAGAAAAGCAGCGGGAAAATTGATGTAGACGCGATGGCAAGGATATTGGAGGATCATGTGAAACAGCATTTTTGGCGTGACGATGGGCCTCAGAATTGATGATAAATTGGTCGTTTATGCAAACTTGTCAAATTTGTCGGTTCTTCCACAGGACCCCATATAGATATGAGTTGTCTCAATACTTTCATGACCTAACCATAAAGCGATTACACTAATACTTACCCCCGACTGCAGTAAGTGTAATGCTGTGCTATGTCGGAACGTATGCGCTGTTAT
>JBPEXE010000035.1:0-5611 GCA_052031955.1 Saccharimonadales bacterium (SeqCode) | reverse complement strand
TGCTACTCATAGTAATTAGCGCATGGGTGGCTACTATATTAATTCTTGGCTCGCGTGATGTGGCTGACGATCAGTTGGGCGCTATCCCTTCATTAACTGACGATAGTCGCACCACCGCTTTTATGCGCAGTCTTGATGCGCAGTCCGGACAAGTTGCCGGTGTTGTTGATGACGCCAGTCTTGAGGAAACAGCCATGCGCAATGATGCGGCCAACTGGTTGAGCGATGTTCGTGAGGTGCAAGGTTTAGAGGTTGCCTATCGTGACGTTGTGCTCGATCGAAACGCTCAGAACCATGCGCGCTACGTCGCCACACAGTGTGACGTGAATGCATATAGTGACTGGAACGATTCTATCGGTATTCAAGTTGATGAGGGTGACACAAGTTCATTCAGCGAATCTATTTTCTTGGTGGATGAGCAGACCTTAGCGAGTGAGTTGCCAAAACGCGCAAACGACTACAGCCGGTTGTTTACGCTTTACGATGCGATGGGCGTTGGCGTCGCCAAAATTCCTGAATCAGGCGATTGTGCCAGCGGATTTATCCTCGTATTCCACATGGCCGGTATTCGATAAAAAACCTTCGATTTAGTCCTGCCGTAAAAGGGTTTTTACAGGTATACTGATAAGCATAAGTGCTATAAAGAGGGTATGGACGAAACATCAAAGCGTCTTGGGCGACTGCGTTCACTGGCAATATTACCATTATCATTTCTTGCTCTAGCGGGCATAGGCTTTGTCGCGGTTCTCGGTCTGGTAGAGCCGGGCGGTAGCCCAGGCATTATTGAAGCCGTACTTGCATTTTTAGTCGTGGCAAATTTGTTCTACTATCTTGAGTCAGGTAATTTGACCGTCAGTTCGCAGGTGTTGTGCGGCTTGATCGGTGCCTTCTTGGTAGTTAACACATACACCCAATCGGCATCGCGTGTGGGTGAGTATTGGTTGGTGATTTTCCCTGTTGTGGTGATTCTCCTATTGGGCCGATACGTGGGCGTCGTATTCACGGGCCTGGCCATTGCGGCACTCATACCGGCATTGTTTCTGACCAATGGCTGGGAGTTGTCATATTCGGCAGGCGAGTTGGCTGCAGTCATAGCTGGAATGATTCTCAGTGCAATCCTTCTATCGTTTTATGACATGGTTCTGCGCGATGTTGCAGAGGATAGCACGGTCCGTGAAGTCGAATCTGCCGAGAACACGAACCTCAAAACTGAAATTGCGCAACGCCAGAACGCCGAAGCACAGATGTCTGATGCGTTGAGAAAACTTGAGGAGAATAACCAGCAGCTTGAACGCGTCACCGCCATTGATGAGGCAACCATTTCAAGTATTGGAGAAGCTGTCCTAATTGTTGATCAAGATGGCGTAATCGTACGTGCCAACCCAAGCTCGGGGCGAATCCTCGGTATTAACCAGGAAGATATCATTGGCAAAGACATCAGTGATAACTTGATGTTTGCCAAACAATCCAAGGAAGATGAGCTTCTCAAGCGAGAGCAGCTGGTAATCTACCAGAGCATATTGCACCGTTCCATCGACAGCGAGACCTATAAGATTACGCAACCAAATGGGAAAACAATTTTTGCCCAGATGACAGCATCACCATTGGTGGTGAGTGGTGAAGTGTATGGTGCGGTCGTTGTGGTGCGCGATGTGTCCGAGGAAGTCGCACTCGATAAGTCTAAGACTGAATTTGTTTCGATTGCATCACATCAACTGCGGACTCCGCTATCGACAATCAACTGGTACCTCGAAATGGTTCTGGCCGGTGATTTTGGCGAAGTGAACACTGAGCAGAAGGAGTTTATTGAGGAGGCATACCAAGCCAGTAAACGCATGGGCGATCTCATCAATGCTTTGCTCAATGCATCGCGCCTTGATGTTGGCGTTGTGGCGGTTGAGCCACAGGAGAACCTTGATATCCGCGACTCTCTCAAGGGTGTTCTTACTGACATTGAAGCTCGTCTCACAAAGAAACAAATCACCGTTCAGCAACTGATTGATGATTCGGTCCGACCAATGAGCCTCGATCCACGCATCATGGAAATCATTTTCTTAAACCTATTGACCAATGCAGTCAAATATTCGCCGGCAGGTAGTACGGTTGAGGTCCATGCGGCGGTTGATGAGGCAAACTTGAATATCAAGGTTGTGGATCATGGTATGGGTATTCCGGCAGCGGATCAGGACAAGATATTCTCAAAAATGTTCCGCGCCAACAACGCTGTTGAACAGGAGCCGGACGGTAACGGACTTGGCCTCTACATCATTCGCTCTATTCTTGAAGCCGTCGACGGCTCCATCAGCTTTGAATCTCAGCAGGGCCAGGGCACGACCTTCATTATCACGATTCCAAAAACAGGCATGGTACAACGTGAAGGTGCCAAGCAATTGAGTCTTGACCCATCATTAAATTGATGTGCTCAATTAATTTCTGATATAGTTTAGTTTATGACGAAGAAGATTGTTGCCGTAATTGTTGATGACGACCCAAGACTATTGAAGGCCTATGGCACCAAATTTAGCAATGAGGGTATTACCGCTCACGTTGTTGGTGAGGCTGAAAGCGCGATTGAAACGATTCGAAACACGCGACCCGATGTGGTGGTGCTTGATGTCCTGATGCCAGGTAAAAACGGCTGGGACATATTGCGAGAGCTTCAGTCTGACACAGAACTTCAAGAAATTCCGGTACTCATGGTGAGCAACATTGGATCTGATGAAAAGGAAGCTGAAGCAATTGCAGCCGGTGCGGCAGCCTATCTTGTAAAAAGCGATACCCCACTGAGCGACCTTGTCGAGCGCATTCACCAGTTATCAATTGAGCCTACTGAACAATAAGAACTTCAGCAGAAGAATTTCTGCCGTTTGCAGCTGCCCTTAGTGACCAGCTACCGGTTGAGGGGAGGCTGCTTTTTGACCACTCAAAAATAGCGATACCCTGATTATTGCTGAAAACAGCAGGCAAGTTGACTGTGGTTGAGGTCCCAACTTTAGTAAGTGTCACCTGACAGACCGTACTTGGCGTCGTTACGCAGTAGGTGCGGACGTCCGTGGAGCTGGTAATTGCTTTTGATGCGGTATGGCCCGTGTTGGTGCTGACGAGTGGCGTCGTTGAGGCATTTTGCATTTCGATTCGGCCACTACCTTTGAGGAGCTGTCGTTGATAGGTAACAAGCTCGGTCAGAAGATTGGCTACATTTAATCGTCCCCAGCCATATTCTTGTGTCCACGTATTTGAACCCATGCCGGCAACTTTGTCGGCAGCATTGCTCATGAGAGCAATTGCTTCATCACGAGTTATTTCAGGATATTCGCCTTTGAGCGTTGCAACCGCACCGGCCACGATTGGTGCAGAGAACGATGTGCCGTATGAGCTGGTTGCATAGAGGCTGGTGCCATTGGTGGTCGACCAGGTTGGCGTTTGAATCGTGCCCGATCCGGGCGCGACTATGTCGAGCTCATCGCCATAACTACTAAAGGAGGCGCGCACATCCGAACTCGTAGTCGCACCTACAGCAATTGTCTCAGGGTAGCGACCGGGGTAACCCATGCCGCCGGGTGATGGATAGCCAACGCATTCAGGATCGGTTTGGTTGAGCCCACAGTTACCGGACGAAGCGACAACAATCACATTATTTTCTTGTGCGTAACGCACGGCAGCGCGGGTGAAGGTATCAGGTGCATAACCCCCGAGACTCATATTTATGACATCGGCGCCCATCTCGACTGCGTAATAAATTGCGTTGGCAATGTCTGTGCTAAACCCATATCCTTCGTCGTACAAACCTTGTAGCGGTAGGATTTGCGTCTGCCAGTTTACCGATGCCACTCCGACTGAGTTGTTCCCACGGGCACCTACCAGTCCGGCACTTTTTGTGCCGTGGGTTGCTCCGGCCGCATAATTGTCACCGGCTCGCGGATTATTATCGCCATTGGCAAAATCGTAGCCACGCCAGTCATCCACCAGCCCATTGCCATCATCATCGCAGTCGTTGGTTTGTTTGTCTTCCGGAGCTCCGGTCCAGCAGGTTTCACCAGAAGACGTCGTACCTTGCTCACCGTCGTTGGTGAACCATGCGCTGTTTAAATCTTCATGATCGAGCGCATAGCCGGTGTCAATAACTGCAACCAAGGTAGTAGCCGAGCCGGTAGTGGTATCCCAGGCAGTAGGTGCATCAATCAGGGTTGTGTACCACTGCGGGTAAATCGTATCGTTGGGTGTTGCTGTGGCGTAGAATACTTGCTCTTCAAGTAGGGGCTCAGTGATTTGCATATCAGCCTTTGCCTTATCGCTCAGTTGAGTTCCCGGCACACGTTCACTCGGAGCAGGCACGCTGGGCAAAGCGGTTGCAGGTGGTGTGAGTCCGTTTGTCTCATTCTCGATATCGTTGAACGAAACTGAGCCCATCGCGACCTCATCAGGGATAGTTTCCTGAGCTTGCACGGCCGTCGTTGCCGTACTTGTTCGTTCGCGCACTCTCAAAGTGTCATAGGCGGTATAGGCCCAGATTGTCGTGACGAATAGAGCGATTGAAAAAAGCAGCGACATATGTCGGAGTCGTATAAACATAAACTTATTTTAGTACTTTAAGCGCGTTGAATAAAGTGACGCCCAAGAGACGCCATGCTACCATGATGACTGTTAATTACTAGAGATTTATGCGCGTCGGAATATATTCAGGAACATTTGACCCAATGCATGAAGGACATGTCTTATTTGCGCAGGTTGCGTCGGAGCAGTTTGGGCTGGACAAAGTGTTGATTCTACCAGAGGTGAAGCCACGCTATAAGGACAATGTCACCGAAGCGCTACACCGAGAAGCAATGATTCAGTTGGCCGTGATGTCGGCAGATGCTGATTTGGAGTTACTCTCACTGCCAGAAATTGAAAGTCACACCATCGCTGAAGTAATCGCCCGTGTTCATGAACTATTTCCGGATGACGAATACTACATGCTGATGGGCTCAGATGTATTTCGGACAGTGCCAACGTGGGGCAGCCGGGATGATGAGATGGGCTCAATTGCTGACATTGCAGACAAGGTTGGCTTAATCGTCGGTATACAATCGATGGCCGAAATAGCTGAACTTAAAGACATTGCCACTCAAGAAAAGCTGAATGTTCGGTTTATTGAGTCTCCACTCAACGCTTTGTCGTCACGTAAAATTAGAGCCGATATTGCGGGTGGCAAGTTTGCTCACGGTCTCAATGATAATGTAATCAAGTACATCAATGAGCAAAAACTCTATAAGTAAATCAATAGCCAGGAAGCAGGGACAGGCCTATCGAGCGTCGATTGATGCGGAGTTCCTGACCCAAGCGAGCCTGCAGATTGCGCACTCTGTCGAAGATTGTTTAGATTGGTCGACAGTTGACTCGGTGCACATCTATCATCAGATTGAAAAAAACAAAGAGGTCAGCACGGTACCGATTATTCGTTGGCTCAACGATACGTACCCGGATATATTTGTGCACGTTCAGAGCAACGAGCCTGATTTTCCGGACGATATGTTTGATGTTGTAATCATGCCGGTGGTTGCCATAGATGAGTTAGGCAACAGGGTTGGATATGGTGGAGGCAGTTATGATACATACCTTGCAGAGTATG